>NZ_JADOUS010000016.1:0-19687 GCF_015752045.1 Arthrobacter sp. CAN_A2 | reverse complement strand
CTGCCGAAGCTCCTCGGGATACTTCCGTGGTGCTGCCATAATTCTCAACCTCTTCCAAGGGGATCAAGAACCTCCATTAAACCCGGGGCGGAACAGTGGCGGTCCTGGATGCCCTTGATCAGCACGGTGATGCCGCGGCGCTCGAGGGCGGTCACCATGTCCGTGATGACCCGGGCTCCGGTCGCATCCAGTGCCTGCAGCTGGGACATGCGGATGATCACCACGTCCACATTGCGGATCTCGTTCACCCGTTCCAGCACCCGTTCCGCGGCAGCGAAGAACAGTGCCCCGTCGAGGCGGAAGACGGCGATGTGGACGTCTCCGTCCTGGGTCGGCCCGGGGATCTCCTCCCGGTGGACCCCACTGGATGTGACGAGGGTGCGAAGAGCGAAGAAGCCGGCCATCAGGATGCCGATCTCCACCGCTTGGATCAGGTCCAGGGACACGGTGATCACCGCTGTCACGATGAACACGACGGTGTCGGCGCGGGTCGAGCCGACGACGCTGCGCAGGGTTCCGACGGACACCATGCGTACCGCGGTGACCATCAGCACGCCCGCAAGGGCTGCCAGCGGAATACGGGAGACCGGGCCGGTGGCGAGGTAGACAACCGCCAGCAGGACCAGGGCGTGCGTGATCGCCGCGAGTCTGGTCCGGCCTCCCGACCGGACGTTCACCGCTGTGCGTGCGATCGCACCGGTGGCGGGCATCCCACCGAAAAAACCTGAGGCCACCGAGGCCAGGCCCTGACCAAACAGCTCACGGTCGGGGTCATAGGGGCCCGTGTCCGAGATGGACGCAGCAACCCGAGCCGAGAGAAGCGACTCGATGGCAGCCAGGGCGGCGATCGTCGCCGCCGGTCCCGCGAGGGTGAAAATGAGATCCGAGCCCAAGCCGGGGACGGTCGGGGCCGGCAGGGAATCGGGTAGGGCCCCGATCCTCGCAACAGGGAGGTTGGTAACTTCGGCCACGACGCTCGCCACGAGGATGGCGATGATCGAGCCGGGGATCTGAGGGTGAATTCTAGGCGCAACGATCATAATCAGTACTACGACGGCGACAAGAACCACTGGGCCGACCAGTTCGCCCAGGGATGCCGTGCCGAGGGACTGGACGGCGGACACCGCAGCATTACTGCTGGGCCCGGGATCCACACCGAACGCGGAGGGCACCTGTTGCAAGAAGATGATGACGGCGATACCGAGGGTGAATCCTTCGATCACCGGCCACGGCAGGAAGGCGACGACCCGCCCAAGTTTTAGGACGCCGGCGACCACCACCATGAGTCCGGCCAGAACGCTGACTACGGCCAATGCACCGGGGCCGTGAACGGCGATCACTGGACCCAGGACGACGACCATGGCGCCTGTAGGACCGGATACCTGGACGTTCGAGCCGCCGAACACCGCCGCGACCAGGCCGGCAACCACAGCGGTGATCAGTCCGCTGGCAGCTCCTGCCCCGGAGGTGACACCGAACGCCAGCGCGAGCGGCAGCGCGACGATGCCCACCGTGAGGCCCGCAGTCAGGTCTCCCTTCCAGGTGCGCGGGGCCTGCGCATAGTCGCGCAAACCGGGCAGCAAGGGTCGGATCTTTAAGAGCACTCTCATGGAGTGCGGTCATCACCTGTCGACGTCATGATTGAAGCGCTGGTCAGGGCCGAGTGCTCCAGGTTCTCCTTTGTGGCATGCAGGACCTCGCCGAGTAGCCCGCGCGCGACGGCCAGTAGTTCCGCCACCTGTGGGGTGGCCAGGCGGTAGAACTGCTGGAGTCCGCGGCGTTCCGACGTCACCAGGTGATACCGGCGCAGCACCGACAGATGCTGGGATAGATGGGACGCTTCGAGGCCGGTCGCCAACAGCATGTCCGATACCGAGACCTCCGCTGCTGCCGACAGCAACTCCAGCACGCGGATCCGCAAAGGATGCGCCAGTCCCTTGAAGAGATTCGCCTTCACTTCGTACAGGGGCGCCCGGAAATCAGCGGAATCCTGCGTATCCGGTCCTTGATCCGACACCTATGACACTCCCTGCTTGATTGTATGATGTATCTATCATATCAAAGGTGTTGGCGAAGAGGGTCTAACGAGTAGAAGTTGCCGTCGTGTCTCATTACGATCCATGCCCGATCGTTGAAGCACGCCACTGCACAGATCCTGATTTGGTCTGACTCGATCCATCTGAACCGGCATTCGTACCGAGCAAGCTCGCCGTCGTCCGACTGGCGGCACATCTGTAGGTGCTGCTATCCGTTGTTGAGCACCTATCGATTTCGAACATTCTCACAGCGAATCAATCGATAGCGCCGCATCTTTTAGCGCCATTGAACCCACCACACCGCTGAGGTGGGTTCTCACAATTCCGTCCGTGCCGCACCCGCGTCCGTGGAGGGTGCAGAATCGGGTACATGAAGATGGCTGCAGGGCGGCGGGCAGCGCGAAGGCACGAGCCTGCGCCGACGGACGCGCCGACGGTGTCGCGCAGTGCCTATGACGAGGCTGTCCGGGCAGTCAGGGCAGGCGAGGGCGACGTGGATGAGGCCGCAGATCGACTGATCGGTCAGATGACGGATGGGGAGCTCCTTCGACTGCTCGACGGCGACTCACCCCGGCTACTGCTCCCGCTCATCCCGATGCTGCTCGGGCGGCGGCCCTTCGTGGCCGGGGCGGTCCCGCGGCTCGGCATCCCGGGTATCCGGTTCAGCGACGGTGGGCGTGGGGTCGTGATCGGCGCCTCCACAGCCTTCCCCGTGACGATGGCGAGGGCCGCGACGTGGGATCCATCGCTGGAGGAGCGTGTCGGAATCGCGATCGGTCTCGAGACCAGGGCGCGGGGAGCGAACTACTCCGCCTCCGTCTGCGTGAACCTGCTCCGCCATCCCGCGTGGGGCCGGGCGCAGGAGTGTTACGGGGAGGATCCGGTGCTCATTGGTCAGATGGGGTCGGCTCTCACCCGAGGCGTACGCGTGCACGCGATGGCGTGCGTGAAACACTTCGCGCTCAACTCGATGGAGGACGAGCGCTTCGAGGTCGATGTGGCTGTCGACGACCACGCCCTACACGAGGTCTACCTGCCGCATTTCAAGGCCGTCGTGGATGCCGGGGCGGACTCCGTGATGAGCTCCTACAACCGGGTGCGGGGCGAGTACATGGACGTCAATCGCGCGTTGCTCACGGATGTGTTGCGGCACGAGTGGAGCTTCGCCGGGTTCGTGACCAGCGACTGGGTGTTCGGCGTCCATGATGCGATCCTCAGTCTGGAGGCGGGCATGGACGTGGAGATGCCACTGCGGCTGCTGCGCGCCCGCGATCTGCCGGCTGCGCTGCGGGACGGCGACCTGGACCGTGCGACCGTGCTGCAGTCGGCGCGCCGCATCCTGCGCACGTGCGTGCTGCATGCCGCGACCCGGGAGGCGGTGGCCCCGCCTCCCGCCCTGATCGCTTCCCCGGCGCACCGTGCGCTTGCCCGTCGGACCGCCGAGGAGGCGATCGTACTGCTGAAGAACGAACCCGCCGGCGCCGTTCCGCTACTGCCGCTGGCCCCCGACACCGGCCATCTCGCGGTGATCGGACGGCTCGCGGCACGGGCGAACCTCGGCGATCATGGCTCCTCCCGCGTTCGGCCTCCGTCCACCGTCTCTCCGCTGCAGGGACTGCTTGAGGCACTTCCCGGGGTCCGTATCACGACCGCCTCCGGGCGGAACGAGCGTGCAGCGGCAGCTCTGGCGGCCGGGGCGGAGACGGCGATCGTCGTCGTCGGCCTGGACCAGCACGACGAGGGCGAGTCCGTTGTCACCGGCGGCGTCGACGTGAGCGTGCTCGGTCGGGCCTTCGGCTCGGGTCTCCTCCGTCGGGTACTCATCGGAGTCGCACACCTGGCCTCCCGCTTCGTGCGAGGGGGCGACCGCAACTCCCTGGACCTGCGCCCCTCCGATGTGCGTCTCGTCCGAGCGGTCGTTGCCGCGAACCCACGGACGGTCGTCGTGCTGATCGGCGGTAGCGCGATCCTCACGGAGGCGTGGCGGGACCGCGTGCCGGCGCTCCTTCTCGCCTGGTACGGCGGCATGGAGGGCGGCCGCGCGCTGGCCAGCGTGCTGACCGGCAGGACGGAGCCCGGCGGACGGCTGCCGTTCGTCCTGCCGACGAACGCCGACCATCTGCCACCGTTCGATCGCCGAGCGAAGTCTGCCGTCTACGACGACGCGTGGGGTCAGCGCCGGCTGGATCGCGACGGACACGAACCCGCCTTCCCGTTCGGCTTCGGCCTGGGCTACACGAAGATCGAGCACCGCCTGCTCGACCACAGCTTCGACGACACGGGCGGCGAAGCACACGTCCTGGTGATGAACACCGGTGACCGGGAGGGCTCTACCGTCATCCAGATGTACGCCGCGGACGTATCCGCCCGCAGGCCGGTGGCTCAGCTCCTGGGCTTCCGGAAGGTCACCCTGCAGCCCGGCGCGGAGATGACAGTGCGGGTCGCACTGGACGCGGGGCCCACCCTGCAACGCGATCCGGTCACGCGGTGCTGGTCCGCCCGGGCGGGCGACTGGGCGCTCCTTGCCGGCCAGCACAGCCCGGCCGGCTGGGCAGGCGCACCCCGTTTACGGCCCGGTGGAGGACGTGGGAGACCGCTGGATGAGGAAGATGTCAGGGACGGTCTGCCGACCTGACGTCTGTACGGGCCGCGGCCCGCCGGTCATCCGACCGGAGGGGGTGCCGACAGCTCCTCGACGCGGACAGGCAGCGCGACGTCGCCCGACAGCATGGCGCGGAACAACCGCCGCGACTCCCACCGGAACGATGCGGGCGCTCGGTCTCTGCGCAGCACCAGACCGCCGTGCGGCGTCGCGTACCGCTTCTGCAGGTGCCCCAGCTCCCCGGCCTGCAGCAGCGCAACCGTGCTACCAGCGGCAGAGTCGACCAGGCGGACCAGCGATTCGGAGCCTGTGAGATCGGTTGCAACGACGCGTTGCTCGCTCGCGGCGAGAATTGTCTTCTGCGCCGCGCGGGTCACGACCAGCGGGCGTGACGGCCCGTCCAGCAGGCCGGCCAGCACGTCTGCGGCTGCGTCAGGGCGGCCGGTCCTCCACGCTGCCGCCTGCATGCGCTGCAGCCGACCCGGTTCGCGCAGTACCTCGTCGATCTTCCAGCCGATCGTCGCGGCGGTGTTGCAGCGGACGGCTGCCCCCTGCTCCATCAGGTAGTCGCCGTTGCGAACCTCCTGCCCCGGGATGGGGTTCACCAGCACCATGGGGAGCCCTGCAGCCATGCACTCCGACGCAGACAGCCCGCCCGGCTTACCCACGAACAGGTCGGCGCGGCGCAGGAGCTGCGGCATCTCCGTCGTGAATCCGAGCACGCGGTAGCGGTCACCCCCGGGTGCCACCAACTGCTCGATGCGCTGACGCAGCGCGTCATTGCGTCCGCACACGATCGTGGCCGTGAACGACGAACGCATGTGCATTGTCTGTCGCACCACCGACACCGCGTAGTCGCCGCCGGTCGCACCCGCCGAGATCAGCAGCATCGGAGGACTGCCGGCATCGCGCGCGGGCGGGCCGTCGAGTTGTGCAGCGATCGGAATGCCCGAGGCAGTGACGCGGTCAGGCGGAAGGCCCAGCGCCATCAGCGCCACCCTCCCTTCCTCCCTGGCCACGAAAAGCGCATGGAACGCGCCCGTAAGCCACAGGCCCTGGAAGTCATAGTCCGTTGTCACGACAGCGGTCCTCGCATCGATAACGCCGCGAAGGAGCAGTGACGCCATCAGCTGGGCCGGCAGGAAGTGCGTACACACGATCGCGGTCGGCCGGAATCGTCTGATCGCATCGATGACCGGAACGGCGTTCGCCCGTGTCCACGGATCGATCGGGCCGCGGCGGCGGAAGGGCGGGTCGCTGATGTCATAGCCCCACTCGACCAGCCACGGCAGGCCCTCCACCAGGACGAAGTAACCCTTCCCCAGCAGCGCGCGGTACAGCGGGCTGCTCACCTGCAGCACGTCCAGCACCTGCACTTCGGCGATGTCAGCGCGCGCGGCGCACGCCTGCTCCACGGCCGCTGCGGCGCTGTTATGCCCTGCCCCCACGCCCGCGGACAGGATCAGCACGCGCTCCCCTCCAGCGGTATCCCGCCCTCGTGCGGATGTCCTGCGCATGACCACAGGCTAGCGGACCACATCACCCCCTGTTGCGACGATCGTTAGGATTTGTTGTTGCGTTGGGGTTTACCCAATGCCATGACGTGCGGTGTCTTTGAAGCAGAGGGTGCCGACAATCCATCCGTTGGGGTCGTGAAGCGGGCAGCCGGCGTAGAAGGTACTGAATGTTGGGAGTCCGGAGAAGGGATTGGGTGAAGACTGAAATGTCGAGGTGGCTGCGGCGGCCGGGCTCGTCTGCCCGTCGAAGAAACAGGGCCGGCATTGACTGGTCCTGATGTGCTCCGGTCGACCTGCATCTCGGGACGTCGATCAGCAGCACCAGGAGGAATTGTCAGGCGTCGTGCCAGGCACGCAGGATCGCCTCGATCACTGCTGCGCCGTTGTCGCCGTTGGTGATCACGACGAGGGCCACGTCGTCTTCTGGGTTGATGAGCAGTTGAGCGTGAAAGCCCCGATTGACTCCCTGATGACCTGCGGTCTTGCCTCCGTCGTGCTCGTAAAGCTCGACACCCAGGCCATACTGTCCGTTGGTTCCCTTGGCGGCGGTTCGCATGAGTACTGCGCGTGGGTCGTCCGAAGCCAGCCAGGCTGCGAACCGGCCGAGATCGTCCGCGGTGGAGCACAGCCCCGCGGCAGCCAGTTCGGCGTACCGGTAGTGGACAGTCGGTTCACCTTGCGAGTCGTGACCGACAGCCCAGGACGGCCCGGCGCCAGTGTTTTGGGTACAGGCGTAGCCGGTGGAATCCATCCCGATCGGGGTGAAGACGTACCGTGTGGCGAGTTCAGCGAAGGACTCAGCCGTCGCGTCCTCGGCCACCAACTGCGCGAGAGTGTAGCCGCCGCCGGAGTACGCATACGAGCCAGGTGGCTGCTTCTGGGTGAGGGCTGTGCCGGTCGTGGCCCCGTTGAGTGACTCGACCGTCGTCGGAAGTGTCCGCCCTGGGTCCAAGCCGAGGTAGCCCGGCTGGCTGGTACCGGCCGTGTGACTGAGCAGCCGACGCACCGTTACCGCGTTGGGGTCGGGCCAGTCGTCGGGAAGACGCCAGCTGCGCAGCAGCGACGAAACGGAAACGTCGACGTCCAGCAGGCCGTCATCGGCAAGACCCAGCAGGGTCGCTGTCGCGATCGGTTTCGAGATCGAACCCACCTGGAAGACCGTCGAGGCAGTCACTGCTTCACCGCCAGGCGCTGCCACACCGTAACCCTGACTCCAGACCACGGCACCGTCCTGGACCACGGCCACCGCCGCGCCGGGTACACCTTCTGCTGCAAGTGCTTCGGGGACTGTCGCATTGATCGCAGCGGTGGCTGTCGTCAGCTCGGCCGCGCGGGACAGCGACATGTCCGGGCCATCGTAAGCCAACATCTCCGCCCAGACCGTGACGCTACCGATGAGCAGCGCAGCTACCCATGCCGCGAAGCGCCACCTCCCCATCATGTCCTCAATTACTGGAGCGGTGGGTTGATCAGCAGCTTATGGCCAGCTGAGAAAGGGGCAGTGCGCTGAAGCGTGTACCTGTAGTCGCGAGAAGAAGAGTTCACTGGCTCAGTGCCTGATCACCCGAGCCGCCCGGAGGAAGCGCTTTTCGGTAGCCCAGGCGTCCGCGCGTCGACAGGGCAACGATCGCGCCCGCCACCGCCAACACCAGAGAGACCGTGATGGTTGCCTGCTGGGTCGACGCGGCAAAACCCCTGCCGGCGTTCAGCGACCCATGTGCGAGCATCAGGAGCAGGATGCTTCCTCCAGTGTTGTTGTAGAGCCATGTCAGCAGCAGCGATTGCCCGACAGCGCCGGCTACTACGAAGACGGCGAAGGTGAGGATGACGCCGGCCGGATCGCGGCCTGAAGAGTTGTAGTCGGGCACGAACACAAACAGAGGCAAGTGCCACAGCCCCCACAGCAGACCGAGTAGGACGGTGCCGGCGAGCGGCCCGTACCGTTCCTGCAGTCGGGGGAGCGCGAAGCCGCGCCATCCCGGTTCCTCCTGACCGCCGCCGAGCACGGTCAGGAAGACGACGAGTGCTACGTAGGTTGCGGCCACCTCCCCAAGGGAACCCTGATACTGCTCGGAGCCATCGCGGAGAACGAATCCGCTGAGCGCAGCCAAGAAGGGAAGGACCACGAGGGCGATCAGGTACCAGCGAAGCCCAACCCGCCACAGGATGAAACGGCGCATGAACACGCGCATCCCTTGCCGACCTTCCAGCCGGCCGGTGACGAGGATCGCCGCGACGAACGGCGCGAACGCTCCCGGAAGAAACCACCACAACGACTGGTGGCTCAGGAATCCGAGGACGATTACCCAATAGCCCCAGCTGAGGGTAAAGGTGATAGCGAAGTACGCGACCAAGGGATGGGATCGAATCCAGCGCGCCGGGGCGCCGCTCTTCGAGCCGCTGCGCGGTTGCGCTGGGCTACTCGGGTTATCGAAGGCGTTACCCGCCCAGTCTCGTGGGCTCATTTTGCGTCACACTCCGGCTCCCTGTAGCGGCCGAAGTGGGACGAACGACTAACGCTCTTCGCCACAGTAGTGGTGGTTGCGCCCACATCGAGCTCGACCCTTCGACAACTGCCCGATCGATCAGCGCCCACACCGTGTACAACGGTGTGGGCCCAGATGTCGAGGCTGGGACGCGCCGGGCCCGCTGCCTCGCTCGCTGCGGCCAGCACATCGTCGGCGAGTGCGGCGACGACGTGCTGCGTGTGTGACAAAACTTTCATTGCCGTATCTCCTCGGTGCATGGGGCGCGCAGGGCGACGCTCGTTCGAGCACCGGGGTCATGTCTCGTGAAGAGTCGAGTCGCCGAGCAGAACCCTCACGGCCGACACAAACGAGGTGAATAGTGCGAATTTTTCAACGGGTACTCCCCTCGCGAGAGAGTCGAAAGTCCCGGAACGCACATCCTTTGGTTGCTGCGACAAGCGGTCGAGCGGAAACCGCCCCGATGCTTTGCCGACTCGTTTTGCGTACGGCGTACACGCGGGGGTGACTCGTGGCGCACCCCGGTCACATGCCGTGAGATCGACAGTTCACGGCTGCACAGGATGCCCGGCACTGTCTCCGGGCTAGCTGTACTGCCTTTAAACGCGCACCAAGAAGCCTCACGCACGGATGACGCCCGCACAGCGCAACCCGCGGTGACCGCTTACCCGGTCTACACTGGCCGTCACCCGCGGCTGGGACGCCTGACCCTTATCCTCATAGACAGAACCGCCACCCCCGGGGACTGCCAGGGTTTGGTTGACTCTCTGGTCCCATGTGTTATCGGACGACGATGACGTTGCAGTGAGCGTGGTGGAGGACGGCGTGGACTGTGGACCCGAGACGGGCGCCGAGTGTGTTGGTCCCCTTCGCGCCGAGGACGACGTAGGCGGCCCGGTGCCCCTGGTGGATGATGACCGCCGGTACGGACGGTTCCGCGAAGGAGTCCTCGATGACGGTGAGGTTCGTCTCCGCGGGCAACAGATTAAGGGCCTGCTGGATAATCGGGTCGTGCTCCGGGTCGCCCGCCCGCGTCCCGGCGTGCCGTGTGTAGGGCCTCACATGGAGCACGCGCAGCGGCGCATGCAGGGTCGTCGCGAGGACCGCTGCCTCGATGACGGCACGATCGCTCTCCGGTGAGCCATCGACCGCGACCAGGACGTCGCCCTCACCGGGCTGATCATCGCGGATGACCGCGATGGGGCAGGAGGAGGAGGCCGCGAGGTGAAGGCTGACCGACCCGATGAGCAGGCCTGAGAACCCGCCGAGTCCGCGCGTGCCGGTGACGAGCAGGGACGCGTCGGCGGAGAGCCGGGTGAGGACTTCGGAGGGAAAGCCGGTGATGAGCCGCACGCTGACATCGATGTCCGGTTCGGCCTGCCTGGCCAGCTCGAGGCCTTCGGCGCTGATGCGCTCGGCGGCCCGCTGGAGGCCGCTGTCCTCGATGTCGTCGACCGGCCCGAGGTCCTGGGTGAAGAACGGCCAGACCCAGCAATGCACGACGACGAGCGGCAGTCCGGCGGTGGCCGCGTGGTGGGCTGCCCAGAGGACGGCGCGGCGGGAGCCGTCCGAGCCGTCATACCCGACGACGACGGGTTTGACCGGCGCTTCGGCCGGACTCAAACTGATGCACCGACGGGCGGGGTGCTGCTCTGATCTTCCAGCGGGCGAAGGACGCCGTGGGAGACGAGGACCGGGCACTCTGCCCGTTCTGCCACGGCCGAGCTAACGGATCCGAGGAGCAGCCCGGCGAACCCGCCATGACCGCGTGAACCAACAACGACCATCGAGGCGTGCGTGCTTTCCGAGATGAGGACCTCCGCCGGCGACCCGTGCACGACTCGCCGCGTGAGGTCAATGGGGATGCCTTCGGGGAACGCTTCGTTGAGTGCCTGATCCAGTGTCTGTTCTGCCAGTTCCTCATAGTTCCAGTCCAGAGGCGTATAGGCGCCGAAGACGAGGGGGTACTGCCAGGAGGTGACCGCGTGGATGACGTCTCCGGCTAGAGGCATGAGCCCGACGGCGAGTTGCAGTGCGGCGACAGACGATGGAGAACCATCGACCCCGACAACGATGGCCCGTGGGCGCGGTGAAGGAACTGTATGCATGGTGGATCCTTGTCTGAGTGGGGGTCTTATCTGAGCCTCACGTGGTCCAGTCTTACTGGACAGTGCCATTGGTCCCCTCCTTGCAAGGGGACGTGTGGCACTGTCGGGCCCGATCGGAGAATGTCATGCTGATAACTGGTCTCAGGAACGATTCACAAAGAAATGGTTGGATGACGTGCAAAGGTGCCGGATACAGATAAGCAGGATCAGTACGTGAAAGACGTCACAGTATTCCTTCTTGATGACCATGAATTGGTTAGGCGGGGGTTACGGGAACTGTTGGAAGCCGAGGGTTGCGTGATTGTCGGGGAATCCGGTTCCGCGCAGGAGGCCACGCGCCGGATCCCGGCGTTGTCCCCTGACATCTCGATCCTGGATGCGAGGCTTCCTGATGGGACGGGGATCGAGGTGTGTCGGGACGTGCGTTCCATCGACCCCTCCCTGTCCTGCGTCATCCTGACCAGTTATGACGATGACCAGGCAGTGCGGGGGGCGGTACTCGCCGGGGCCTCGGGGTACATCCTGAAGGAGATTCTCGGTTCCGATTTGGTCGGAAAGGCTCGCCGGGCTGCTGCGGGCGAGTCCTTGTTCGAGCCCGGGTTGAAGGAGCGCATCATTGCTAGTCTCCGCGACGCTCCGCAGGAGGACGTACGCCTGATGGGCCTGACCTCGCAGGAGAAGAAGGTCCTGGCCCTGATCGGCCAAGGGTTGACGAACCGGCAGATCGGCACGCAAATGTTCCTGGCCGAGAAGACCGTCAAGAACTATGTGTCCGCACTTCTGGCGAAGCTGGGCTTTCAACGTCGGGTCCAGGCCGCCGTCTACATTTCCACGCCGGTCGGTCCCTCGCCCCGTTGATCGTGCAGGGGCACAGTGAGCACCACATCAGTCCCGTGGCCGGGCGCGGTCGAGATCAATAGGGTGCCCCCGCAGAGGTCGGCTCGACGACGCATATTTGCCAGCCCGCTGCGTGATGGCATTTCCTCGAACCCGGACCCGTCGTCGGCGATCCTCAGTACAAGGCGATCCGGAAAGGCCTGCAGCGTCATCGTGATGGTTCGTGCGCCAGCGTGACGAAGTGCGTTGGAGAGCCCCTCCAGGAGGATCGCACGCACATGTTCGGCCCATTCAGGGTCGATGACAGCGTCAAGGGGACCTGAGAGGTGAACGACGGGTTGCAGGTCATGACCATCGAAGGCGTTCGCCACTAGCGCGAAGATGCTGGAGGTGAATGTTGGCGTGATCTGAGGAACCGAGCGCAATGAGTAGATGGTGTCCCGCAGTTCCCTGATCGTGGCGTCCAGTTCGACGGTGACGGTTCCAATGCGTTCGAGCGGTTCACGGCCCGACACGAATTTGCGCAAACTCTGGATGCTCAGGCCTGCCGCGAAGAGACGCTGGATGACCAGGTCGTGCAGGTCGCGTGCGATCCGATCCCGATCGCCGAAAACCGCCTCCTGTTCCCGCTGCCGGTGGGCGCGCAGCAACTCCAGGGACAGGGCCACGTGGGAGGTGAAGGAGCGCACCATCTCGTGATCGACATCAGAGAACGGTGGTGAGCCTTTTGGTCGACCGAAGAGCAGGAACTGCCGCTCCCCGGCCCCCGCGAGTCGTGTGCAGAGGGCTGTTGAGATCGTGGACGGCGGGGCTCCAGGGAGCAGGCGGTCAATATCTTCCTCTGTCAGCAGCAGCGGCTGGGATAGTGCTGTTAGGCCGTCGAGCTGGGCGTTGTCGGCCTCCGATTGTCCGATGAAAGCGCCAGCATGGACGCCGTCCGAGGCCTCACAGATCAGCCCACGTTGATGGCCGAAGTCACGCAGGACGACGGTGAGGTCGCTGTCGGACGCCAGCAGGGCGTGATGAGCGATGAGTTCAAGGTCATTGCGTGCATCATCGCTTTGCTCGAGGAGTTCACGCGCGGCGTTCAGACCGCCTTCGAGCCATCGTGTACGACGCCTCGAGTCGTCGAACAGGCGAGAATTCTCGATGGCGACGCCGGCAGCGGCTGCCAGGGCGACGAGTAGTTGCTCATCTGCATCGGTGAAGCCCCCTCCCCCGTTCTTTTCCGTGAGGTACAGGTTCCCGAAGACCGTGTCCCGGATCCGGATCGGAACCCCTAGAAAAGAGGTCATCTGGGGATGGTGATCCGGGAAGCCAACAGCATGCTCATGCTGCCGCAGATTCTGAAGCCGTATCGGCCACGGCTCCGCGATGAGCAGGCCCAGGACACCGTGCCCATGAGGCAACGAGGCAATCCGTTCAGTTTGATCACCCTTGAACCCGACCGTGATGAACTGACTCAGGGTCTGATCTGGGCCGATCACACCCAATGCACCGTACCGCGCGTCAACCAACTGACAAGCAGCTGAGATGACTCTTTCGAGGACGGTGTCCAAGTCGATGTCATCAGCCATGGACGCAAAAGCCGCCAGGAGGTTCTCGATTCCCACCGGTATATTGGCGGCCAAGGTCTGATCATTTGGTTCCGACGATAGATGCTGCGATCGTAATACCACTGGACGCTCCCGAGTGCCGTAGTGGAAATCCCGTGTAATTCCCGAGGTGGTTCATCCGGTTCTTCGGACAAAGCTGGCACGTGCTCTGGGTGAAATGTCTTAAAAGGACCTACGGCCCTGGCCGCTTGAGCAGCACCTTCATAGTGTCACGGTATGAACGCTGACCCCACACCTACGAGGACCCTTCCGGCACACGAATGCTGGGCGCTTCTTCGCGTTACGCCCGTCGGACGCCTTGCCTTCTGCCAAGGTGGGCGGCCAGAAATCTTCCCCATAAATTTCGTCATCGACGGCGGGACCGTCGTATATAGGACATCCGAAGGCACGAAATCCCGTGCCGCTGAGAAGGCCGCGGTGGCCCTGGAAGCAGACGGACTGTACCCAGACTCCGGGACAGGCGAGGCCATGGTGTGGAGTGTCGTCGTGAAAGGGGACGCGGCGACCATCGCGGTCACCGCCGAACTCATGGCCACCGTGCAGCTGCCTCTTCACCCTTGGGAGAGTGGCCGTAAGGACCGGTTCATGCGACTGGTCCCCGAGACCATTAGCGGACGGGCTTTTCCTCACAGCAGTGCGAACGCACCCATCAACCGCGAAGTGTCGGCTACCTAATTCTTGATGATCCACGTCGGGTGGTTTTAGAGCCTCTCCCCCGGCTGAGTCACCGTTCGCTGGCGGGTCGCAGGGATCCTTGCTGCTGGAGCTCGTGGGCGCGGCTGCCGCGACGGATCGCGAGCAATCAGTCACCTCCTCAGGGCCATTCGGCCCTGAGGAGGCAACGAGGCCTTACGTACCGTAGGGCTTAGGAGATCGCCGGGCGCTGACGCCGGGCGGTAAAAGCGCACCGGCGCCTGCTGCTGCCTCCCTGACTTCGGCTCCAGGACCTTCGGCTTGCTGGGGTTCGATCCCCCTATCAAAGGAACGTTCAACACCATGCCCATGACCCCCTCAATAACCCCTGGCGCTTCGGCAACGAGGGCTACACCCACCCCGTCGATCGCGCATCAGGACGCCTACTGGGAATCTCCCGGCATGGTCGCCACCTCGGAGGCGCTTACCTCCGGCGAGAGCTGGGCTCTGGCGACGACGCAATCCACAGGCCGCCTCGGTTTTTTTCGTGACGGGCTGCTGGACATCTTCCCGGTGAACTACTTCGTCATGGCCGAGCACCTGTACTTCCGCACATCCGCTGACGGGACCATCGCCACCAGCTACCTCGATCACGCGGCGTTCCAGATTGACGATGTCGACCAGGCCGCCAGAACTGGATGGACCATTCTCTTCAACGGTCCTGCCACCCGAGTCGAAGACCCAAGCCTTTTGACGACCCTTTGGGGTAAAACAATCGATGCACCCTGGGCGTCAGGTCAGCGGGATCTGTTCTTCGACCTGGCGCCGTCGCTGGTACGCGGCCGTCGCACCGGGACGACCCACTAGTGCCCACCGGCGAGGAACTCATGGAGCGGCGATCGCCTAGCCTCCTGTCCGGTCCCCTCGCGGTGCCTTCGACGATGGCAATCAATCATGCAGCCTTGCAGAAGTTTGCGGCTCGTATGGTCGATGCCACCACGGCGACACCTCTATGTCTGGGCTGCGGGACTGACGAGAACCTCGTCTACCCGGAATACCGTGAACAGCGCACCCTTCCCAACGGCAGGAACGAACCGGCATGGGCATGGTACTGCTGCACACGTTGCGGGGTCGGGCGTCAACACGCCGTCCCACCATCGTGGAAACCACCGGGATGGTTCTGGTGCACCTAAGGCCCTCGCGTTGAAACCCGCGACACAGAACACGCCATGGCGAAAACGACGCCAAATGCTATCCCAGCCAACATTCCTGACCACCACGCCCTGCTTCAGGTACTGACACCACCCATCGAACAGGCACGGCACCCATGGCCACTGGCCAGCACACCCCCTCCGCACGCGCACTGGGGCATCATCAGCAGCACGAAAAGGCGCGCCGCCTGGCCGGCAAGCCCGCCCCTGAAGAAATCAGACACAACCCGATGATCAAATCGACGCATACGCTCAGGCGAACCATGGAGGTCATGAGGCTCAGCCTCACGACAAGGCACCGCCCTCGAAAGACCAGGCCTATCCAAACCCCTGACGAAACGCCGAACGCCGTCCTGCGCCAGGCGATAAATCACGCAGCTCCCCATGCGCAAATTACTATTGCGGAACAAGAAGGGACGATTACCCTTACTGGAACCGCAGGAACAATCGGCGAAAGGAACGGGGTCGGATTTGCATGCTGGGCACTAACCAGCACGGTCGCGGTTCATAACAACGTCACCTTCACCTCATATTACGCACCCCATATTTGTATGTCATGCTTTACCGATAATGCTCGGATCAGGACCAATGGCACTATCGGCGCACCTGGTCCGTAGATGACGCTGGACATATGAAAAAACGCCGGTATTCCCCCAGACTCCTGCCGGCGGCAGGGCTGATTATCGGGTCTGGTGTAGGACTCATTATCGAAGTCCTTCTAGGCCATCCCGGCACTGCACCCAACCTCATCATTGGCGCCGGTGTCGGCCTCACCGTCGGTGCGATTTTTCAGCTCACCGCCACCTGCTCCCCGGCATCACGAGGTACCGAGGACCCCGAGATCGGCATGGTCTCACAAACCTGACGCCCGAAAGCTCAATGAGTGAGCCCGCAGTGCCCTGCTGGGGCCAGCGGAACGGTTAGGTTGCCGCAAGACCTGGTTTCTGTCCGTTGAAGGCCAGGTTGCAGTGTTTTTCCCATCTGCTTGTGGCCGGTACCTCGCACTTTCCTATCCCGGTTCCCTTAGGAACCGGCTTCAGCACGTCTTTTACAGATCGGTATGTCATGACCACCCGCTCCTCTCTCCCACCGTCCGGCTACCCCGTAGAACCGAGCCGCAGGACTAAACCAGGCTCAGTGGTTTCCCTCGTCGCGATCATCGCCGGCACCATCCTGGCGTTGCTCGGCATCGGTGCCATCACCCTCGGCGCGGCCGCTTTCGCCGCCGGCGGAAGGGACGGGGCGGATACGTACCTGCAGTCATCAGCACAGTCCTTCGCCACGGACTCCTATGCCGTGGTGTCCCCACCGCTTGAACTGGTTGTCGATGAACCGGCCCTCGCCCGCACACCGTTCGACCTGGGCGAGGTCCGCCTTCAGGCAAAACCCGTCACGGCAGGCCAGGACATGTTCATTGGTGTCGGTGCCCGAGCCGATGTGGAGGCCTATCTCAGTGACGTCCCTCGCGCCGAGATCGAAACCGTGAGCTCGTTCCCGTCCTTTGTGCGCTACGACGACAAACCCGGAACCAGTACCCCCAGCGACCCGACCGATGAGACTTTCTGGATTGCCTCAGCCCATGGACAGGACCTCCAGGAGCTCGTCATCCCGGTTCATAGTGGTGAATGGGTAGTAGTCGCCATGAACACCGACGCCTCCCCCGGGGTCGCTACGAGCGTTCGCGCCGGGTACCACTCGGATCAGATTGGATTTCTGCCACTGATTGCTCTTGCTGCGGGGACCCTCATGCTCCTCCTCGGCGTCGGTCTCACCTTGCTTGGAGCCACCCGGGCAGGCAAAGACCTGCACCGGTTGCCGCAGGCGAGCGGCCAGGACGTGAGGTACCTGCCCAACACTGTCATGGGCCCGGATCAGCGCATAGCTCGAGCCGCTGGTGCGAACACGGGCGCAGGTAGCCGCACGGGGACCTGGCTTCACGGCGAGTTGGACGGCAACCTGTCACGGGGTCTCTGGCTTGTGAAGTGGCTGCTCGCCATACCCCACCTCATCATTCTGGTCTTCCTCTGGTCCGCATTCATCATCACCACGGTCATATCGGGGCTCGTCATCCTCATCACCGGCAAGTACCCGCGCAGTCTCTTCGATTTCAATGTCGGCGTACTCCGATGGAACTGGCGGGTCGCGTTCTACGCCCACTCAGCCCTGGCGACGGACCAGTACCCGCCCTTCACCCTCGCCTCTACCTCCTATCCCGCCGACCTCCAGGTCGCCTACCCCGAACACCTGTCGCGGGGGCTAGTTCTTGTCAAAAGTTGGCTCCTTGCCCTTCCTCACCTGCTCATCCTTGCGGTCCTCACCGGGGCAGGCTCCGCCTGGTTCGGTCAGCCCGGCTGGACCGGGCAGTTCCTCTGGTCCGGGCAATCCATCGAGGGCAGCGTTGGTGGATCCCCCGGACTCGAGTACTCCCTCCTGGGCCTGCTGGTCCTCCTCGCCGGCCTCGTCCTGCTCTTCACCGGCACCTACCAGCGCGGGCTGTTCAACTTCATCATGGGCATCAACCGGTGGGTGTTCCGGGTCACCGTCTATGTGGCGCTCATGCGTGATGAGTACCCGCCCTTCACCCTCGACCAAGGACCCGACGAACCGGCCAAGACCCCTCACCAGCCGAACCCCGCACCGGCCCTGTCGTGACCACCCTGCCGGGCCGACACCGGCTCGGAAGGACACTGTTCGCAGCCTTCCTCGGCCTGCACGCACTCATCCACCTCACGGGTGCCGCCAACGGTCTAGGGGGCGCTGCGTCACCCCAACTAACCCACCCGATCTCCGCGACGGTGGGTGTTTTCTGGCTGATCGCTGCCGCCCTCCTCATCACCAGTACCGGGTACGTCATTTTCCGGCCGCAGCGGTGGTGGATTTTCGGGGCGGCGGGCGCTCTCATCTCCCAGATGGTCATCATCATGTCCTGGTCAGATGCCGCCTACGGCACCATCGCGAACGCGATCATCCTCACCGGGGCCCTCTACACGTACCTCACCTGGGGGCCGAGAAGCTTCAACGCCCAGTACTCCCGCGACGTCGATCAGGGGCGGAACGAAGCCATTCCGTCAGTGCTCTTGACCGATGCGGATCTTGCTGATGTCCCCTTGGTCGTGCAGCGCTACATCCGTCGGAGCGGTGCGGTTGGCCAGCCCCGGGTGCGAAACTTTTCCTCTCTCTTTCATGGGCAAATCCGCGGCGGACCCTCTCAACCCTGGATGACGTTCACCGGGCGGCAGAGTAACTTCTACGCTCCCTCATCCCGGTTCTTTCTCATGGACGCAGCGCGGGTGGGCCTGCCCGTGCAGGCCTTCCACCGCTACACGGGGTCCTCCGCCACCATGAAAGTCAAAATCGCCTCCGCCGCCACGTTGGTCGATGCGCGAGGGCCGGCCCTAGACGACGCCGAGACAGTGACGTTGTTCAACGACCTGTGTGTGTTTGCGCCCGGAGCCCTGGCGGACGCGGATATTCGCTGGACGGAGACCGACGCTCACACCGTGCAAGCGGTATTCACGCATGGAACCCACCGGGTTACCGCCGCCCTCGCCTTCGACGCGGACGGAGACCTCACCGACTTCACCGCCGACGGGCGGGCAGCCATGTCAGCCGACGGTAAGACATTGACACCCATGCGCTGGTCGACTCCACTGAGCCACTACCGTCGCTTCGGTCAGCACCGCCTCATGGGACGTGGAGAAGGAATATGGCACGCACCAGAAGGCAACTACACCTACCTGCGTTTCGTCGTCGACTCCATCGACTACAACGTGACCGAGCTTCCACAGGAAACGCCTCGTGCACCGCTCAGCCCGGCCGTTGAGCTGAAACTTACGCTCGGGTCCGCCGTCGGTGGGAAGGCATGAGCTTTTCCGAAGCCCAAGCGGACGTCCGACGGGTCTATCACGCCGGATTCCATGGACCCCTCATCTCTGCTGTCCTCTGGGCGACAGCCAGCGCGGTCTTTACGTGGCGCTCCCCTGCCGCAGGCATGGCCGTCCTGTTCTTCGGCGGGATGCTG
This sequence comes from Arthrobacter sp. CAN_A2, assembly GCF_015752045.1. NCBI lineage: Bacteria > Bacillati > Actinomycetota > Actinomycetes > Micrococcales > Micrococcaceae > Arthrobacter > Arthrobacter sp. CAN_A2. Next base: position 620 of record NZ_JADOUS010000016.1, on the reverse strand, counting down.
ATTTTCCCGGTGACCACCCTCATCCTGAAGATCATGGCCGGCCCGACCTCCCTACCGAAGGGGCACCCGTCAGCGGCCCTGGCATTGCAGGCCGCGCTCACTGTTCCGCTCGGGCTCCTCGTGGCAGTGGTCCTGGGAGCCTACGAACCAAGCCTGTTCTTCCCCGCATCTCTTATTATCGTCGGCGCGCACTACCTGGTGTTCGTTTCCCTTTACGGCATGAAACTCTATGCAACACTCGCCGCCGCGATGATCCTGCCCGGAATGACTGCATTGTTTCTGCTCCCCGGAGTCCGACCCGTCAGCGGGTGGATAGGGGCACTAATCCTGTCCCTCTTCGCAGCTGCAATCCTCTATCAGCACAGACACGAGCCGCTCGCCCTCGCCGCGCCTTCATCGAGGCACGCCGGGAACGAACGCCGATCAGTCACACATCGGATCCATAGGCCGCTCAATCTGCGCTCTGGCGAGAAGGGCGCCCCTTGATTCCATCAGCGATCGCATCAGCACCCCACCAGCGACAAGGGGGCTTGACCCCGGATCTTGGACACGCTGATTCCAGCACGATGCTGGGGAAGCGAGAATCCAAGACATGGCAAGGAAAAATTACACGGACGAGT
>NZ_JADOUS010000015.1:0-23184 GCF_015752045.1 Arthrobacter sp. CAN_A2 | reverse complement strand
CTGCCGAAGCTCCTCGGGATACTTCCGTGGTGCTGCCATAATTCTCAACCTCTTCCAAGGGGATCAAGAACCTCCATTAAACCCGGGGCGGAACACAGTCTCGGGGGTCTGGGTGGGACTGGTGTGGGGTGCGCTGGAGCGGTCGACCAGCCCGGCCTCACCAAGTACCTGGTACCGGTGCACCCACTTCGTCACCGTCTGACGGGCCACCCCTGCTTCCGCGGCGACGTGGGCGATCGGGCGGTACCGGCAGCGTTCGACCAGGCGCAGTCTTCCGGCAGGGGTCAACGGGGCATTAGCGTGTGTCATGAGGGGTAGGTCCTTCGTGCGAATGGCTTGTAGAGGTACTTCCATCCTGCAACCAGGGACCTACCCCTTCCTCACACCAACACCCCTCCCGCGTGTCACCAACCTCATGACCCACAACAGCTAGTCGCCGGACGCGGCAGCGGTTTTCAGGTCCCGTGCGGTTGCCATCAACTCGTTCTGGCTCATGCCGTGGTCGGTGCCGCAATATCGGGTGAGTTGTTCATCGAGCATTTTCGCGAGGGTCTCATTGGTGCAGCGATCGACGGCGGGACGGACCGCACGGACCGCACATGTGAGGGCCTCAACGAAACCGGCACACCCGCGTCCACTCATCCCGCGCCTCCTGTTCCTGATGACTTGTGTAGCGGGGAGACAGTCCGCACCGTAGGGGCGGGCCTCCGCGCGGACGGCCGCCCTCCCGGAGGGGAGGACCGCCTCCGTCGTGCGTGGGATCCGGTTATGTCCGGGGGGATCCCCGGAACCGGGGACCGGAGTCCTGGCCTGTGCTCGGCGCGGCCGACCAGTCGGCGCCGACCGCGGCCTCTGACAGCGTGTCCGACGGGCGATCGGCGAGGTGTTCCTGGACCTGCCGCTGGACCTGGCCGGTCATCGACTCGTGGACCTGGTCCGTCACGCGGTCGGCCATGGCCGTCGCGGCGAGCGTCCGCTGGGTCGCCTGCCAGGCGCGGTGCTCGCCGTGGAACGCCTTCGCTGTGGACACGCACATGGCGAGCATCACGATGCTGAAGGGGAGCGCGGTGAGGATCGCCGCCGTCTGGATGGAACTGAGGCCGGTGTCGCCGACGAGCAGCAGGGCGATGGCGACCAGAGCAGCCAGTACCGCCCAGAAGACCCTGATCCAGTTCTTCGGATTCGGGTCGCCGCCGGTGGAGATCATGCTCATCACCAGCGCGCCGGAATCGGCGGAGGTGATGAAGAAGATGGCGATCAGGACGATGGCCCCGATGAGCAGCGCGGGCCCGCCGGGCAGTCCTGCCAGGAGGCCGAACAGCGCGTTCTCGGTGTCCACGGAGCCGTCGTCGGCGATCAGGCCGCCCTGGCCGAAGATCTCGCGGTAGATGGCGGAGCCCCCGAGCACGGAGAACCACAGGAACCCCAGCGTCGTCGGGACGAGGAGGACACCGGTCACGAATTCGCGGACCGTGCGTCCCTTGGAGATCCGGGCGATGAAGATCCCGACGAAGGGTGCCCAGGACATCCACCAGCCCCAGTAGAACGTGGTCCAGGCCGCCTGCCAGGCCTCGCCCTCCGCGCCGGAGAACGCCAGCGTGTTGAAGGTCAGGCCGACGACGTTCTGGAGGTAGTTGCCGATGGACTGGACGAACTCGCGCAGGAGGAAGAGGGTGGGGCCGGCGAAGAGCACCACGAGCAGGAGCAGGGCGGCGAGCACGAGGTTGATGTTGGAGAGCCATTTCATGCCCTTGCCCACTCCGGAGATGACAGACACGATGGTCAGCGCGGTGATGCACAGGATCAGCCCGACCTGGGTGGCTTCGGTGGCGGCGAGGATGTTGGCGCTGTCCAGGCCGGAGGAGATCTGCAGCACGCCGAGACCGAGGGAGGTGGCGACACCGAACAGCGTCCCTACCAGGGCGACGACGTCGATGGCGTGGCCCCAGGCACCCTTGACCCGGTCGCCCAGCAGGGGTTCGAGGGTCCAGCGGATGGAGATCGGGCGGCCGCGCCGGTGCACCGCGTAGGCGATCGACAGGCCGACGACGACGTAGATGCTCCAGGCGTGGAGCCCCCAGTGCAGGAACGTCTGGGTGATGGCCTGCTGGCCCACCTGCACCTCGGTGCCGGTGACACCGGGGCGGGGGCTGGCGAAGTGGTTGAGGGGCTCGGCTACACCCCAGAACACCAGGCCGATGCCCATGCCCGCGGCGAAGAGCAGCGCGAACCAGGACATGGTCGAGAACTCGGGCTTCTCGTCGTCCCTGCCGAGGCGGATGTCGCCGTACCGGCTGAATCCCACCCACAGGGAGAACACCACGAAGAAGGCCACGATGGCCACGTAGTACCAGCCGAAGGCGCCGATCACGTTTTCCTGGATGCCCGCGAACACGGCGGACGCGGTGTCGGGCGTGATCAGGGCGAACGCGACGAAGACCACGATCAGGAGGGACGCCGGGACGAACACCGGCAGGGCCAATCGTGCTCTCTGCCCGGTACCCGTGTCCGGCGGCGGGGCGTCCTGCGTGGGTGGACCGGTAACGGTCTCTTCCCGCGGCGTGATACTCATGCAGCTTCTCCTTCGGTGATCCGACTGTGATGCGCTCGTGATGCCTGGGGGCTCGTCGCGTCCGCAACACACGCCCCCCGGGCAGTGGCCAACCCTACCGAGATCGGGCACCTCGAGGGGCTGGGAACAGGAGGGCGTCGACGTGCCGGGCGCCGTGCGCTCGGTCGTCGGCGCCCTCGCGATCGGCGTCAGGGCAGGGATCGGGCGCGGTCGTGGGCCGCTGCCGGGAGGGCCTGGCATCGTGAGCGCATCGTTATCTCCACGACCGGCTCCGACCCCCACACACCCGAGCTCACACCCGGGAACTCATTCTGCCAGGAGGCGACGGCGTGGGTCATCCATCGGTGGGCGGGTGGGGCCCGAAGGGGCGAGCTCAAAGCCGTCCACTTGTGGTGGGCCGTTCCAGGGCTCATGTTCAGCGTTCCTCTGCTGACATCTTCAGCCACTAGCAGGCCGTGTCCCACACTTCCAGGGATCGAACGCGTGGCCGGATCAGCGGGCTAGGGTCGGTGCTGATAGACGTCGGGGGTTCCGTCGTCGTCGGCGTCGATCCGTTCTTCGGCTTCGAGGGTCCGGTAGTGGCGGTTGCGGGTGCGCAGCACGAGCGAGGCCAGGAGGGCTGCGGTGAGGGAGGCGGTGAGGATACCGACCTTCGCGTGGTCGTTGGTGGTTCCACCTTCGCCGAAGCTGAGGTCCGCGATGAGCAGGGACACGGTGAAGCCGATGCCTGCGAGCAGGGCGACGCCAATGAGGTCCACCCATTTCAACGATGCGTCGAGGTTGACGCGGGTGAGTTTGGTCAGCAGCCAGGTGGTGCCCACGATGCCGATGGGCTTGCCCAGCACGAGTCCGGCGATGATGCCGAGGGTGACGGGGTCCGAGAGGGCGGACAGGAGCCCGGTCCACCCGCCGACGGCGACGCCGGCGGAGAAGAACGCGAAGACGGGGACGGCGAACCCTGCCGAGAGGGGCCGGAAGCGGTGCTCGAAGATCTCGGACAGGCCGGGCCCTGCGTCCGGTCCGCCGCTGGCCTGGCTGCGGATGACCGGGACGGCGAAGCCGAGCAGGACGCCGGCGACGGTGGCGTGGATGCCTCCGGCGTGCACGAGTGCCCAGGTAGCGAAGCCGAGAGGGAGCAGGATGAACCATGCGGCGGCCGGCTTGAGCCCGAAGAAGCGCCGGTATTTCTGCGCGAGCACGGTGAACAGCGCGAGCGGGATGAGGGCCAGCAGCAGAGGAATGACGTGGAGGGCCTCGGAGTAGAACACCGCGATGATGGTGATCGCCAGCAGGTCATCGACCACGGCGAGGGTGAGCAGGAAGATCCGCAGTGCGCTGGGCAGGTGGGAACCGACGATGGCCAGCACGGCAACTGCGAAGGCGATGTCCGTGGCCGTCGGGATCGCCCACCCCTGCAGGGTGTCCGGGCTGGTGAGGTTGATGAGCGCGTAGATGATCGCCGGCACGGCGACGCCGCCGAAGGCCGCCGCGACGGGGACGACCGCTTTGGAGAACGTACGCAGGTCCCCGGCGACGAACTCGCGTTTGAGTTCCAGCCCGACGAGGAAGAAGAACACCGCGAGCAGGCCGTCCGCCGCCCACGCGCCGAGACTCAGCTCCAGGTGCCAGGGCGCGTAGCCGATCCGGAAGTCCCGGAGGGCGAAGTAGCTCTCGGAGGCGGGGGAGTTGGCCCAGATGATCGCGACCGCTGCGGCGATGACGAGCAGGATCCCGCCCACGGTCTCCTTGCGCAGGATTTCCCCGATGCGCAGGGCCTCGAGGTAGGTGCCACGGCCCAGGATCCCCGCGGGCGGGGCTGAGGGGCGGTGATCGGGTGATTTCTCGGGCACGGAAACTCCTAGGGGATTCGGGGTCGACGACAGAACCTGCCGACCAGACTTCCCGGCTCACCTCTGATCACCTTACCGATCGATCACCGTCCAGTGAGCAGGAAATCGATCTCAGACATGGCACGCCGGAGGGTGACATGTCCCTTCGTATCTGGGTGCTCGATGTGTGCCGGGTCAGTGACCGGCGCCGAGTTTCCTGCCGAGCCGCTCGCGCATCATGGTGGAGGCCTCGTTGAGCCCGACGATCGCCACGTCGGTGCCGTGGGTGCGGTACTTCTCGGTGATGGCGTCGAGGGCGGCGATGGTGGACGCGTCCCAGAGGTGGGAGCCGTGCAGGTCGATGGTCACCTGGTGCGGGTCCGTGGCGTAGTCGAACTGCGTGTAGAGGTCGTTGGAGGAGGCGAAGAACAGCTCACCGTTGACCGTGTACGTGGCGTGCCGGTCCCCGTTGATGGTTTCCTCGGTGCGGTCGACGGTGACGAAATGGGCGACCCTCCGCGCGAATGCGACCATGGCCACGACCACGCCGACGACGACGCCGATGGCGAGGTTGTGGGTGGCGACGGTGACGATGACGGTCGCGAGCATGACGGTGGTCTCGCTCTTGGGCATCCGCTTCAGGGTCGAGGGCTGGATGCTGTGCCAGTCGAAGGTGGCGATGGCGACGAAGATCATGACCGCGACCAGGGCGGCCATCGGGATCACGGAGACGACGCCGCCCAGAACCACGACGAGGATGAGCAGGAAGACCCCGGCCAGGAACGTGGAGATCCGGGTGCGTGCGCCGGAGGCCTTCACGTTGATCATGGTCTGGCCGATCATCGCGCAGCCACCCATCCCGCCGGTGAAGCCGGTGACAATGTTCGCCACGCCCTGACCCCACGCTTCGCGAGTCTTGTGGGAGCGGGTGTCGGTGACGTCATCGACGAGCTTGGCAGTCATCAGGGATTCCAGCAGGCCGACGAAGGCCATCGCGAGGGCGAACGGGAAGATGATCTGCAGTGTCTCAAGGGTCAGCGGCACATTGGGGATGAACAGACCCGGCAGCGAACTGGGCAGCTCGCCCTTATCCCCCACGGTGGGGATCGCGAGGGCAGCAAAGACCGTGATCGCGGTCAGAACCACGATCACGACCAGCGGGGCAGGAACGGCCCTGGTGATCTTCGGCAGGCCGAACACAATGACCAGCCCCAGGACCACGAGGGGGTAGACGAGCAAGGGGACACCGAGGAGCTCAGGAACCTGGGACATGAAGATCAGGATCGCCAGGGCATTGACGAAGCCGACCATGACCGAGCGCGGAATGAACCGCATCAGCCTCGCGACCCCGGAAACGCCAAGGATGACCTGGAAGACCCCGGCAAGGACGACCGCGGCGACGAAGTAGTCCACGCCGTGGGAGGCCACCAGTGGAGCGATGACCAGGGCGATCGCCCCGGTGGCCGCGGAGATCATAGCGGGCCGACCCCCGACGAACGCGATCGTGACAGCCATCGTGAAGGAGGCGAACAATCCGATCCGCGGGTCCACGCCGGCGATGATGGAAAAGGCGATAGCTTCCGGGATCAGGGCCAGTGCCACGACGAGGCCCGCGAGGACTTCGGTCTTCAACCGCCCCGGCGATTTCCGGGTCTCTCGCACGGATTGCAGCTGTTCGGGGGTGATCACCGGCTGATGATCAAGGGGTGTGGCGGCCATTTCTGGCTCCGTTCATGGTCGAGAAGACGCAGACGTGCGGCTTCGCTTTGCAATGCGTGAGGAGGCGCAGCGCCGCGCCAGGAGGGTGCCCAAAGTTCGAGGTCTTATCCCACAACCAAAACTCTACTCTAACGTGATGGTAGAGTTTGCATTAGACTAGGACGGAGGCGCTTATGGCGGCCAAGACCAGCAGTACTAGCACGATGCATATCGGTGAGCTGGCGGAGCGGACAGGCCTGTCGCTGCGGACCATCCGCCACTATGACGATGTGGGGTTGCTCCCTGCCACGGTGCGGACCGACGGGGGCTTCCGGGTGTTCTCGGACGATGACGTCGAACGCCTGATGGTCATCAAGCAGATGAAGCCCCTGGGGTTCTCGCTCGAGGAGATGGCTGAGATCCTTGGTCTCCTTGCGTTGCCGGCTAGCGCGGTCGCGCAGGAGTCCGATACGACAGGATCCGCGCCCCTGATGGCCTTTCTGGAAAAGGCTGTCCTTCAGCGGGCGAAGATGGCGCGGAATCTGGCACAAGCCGATGACTTCATCGAAAGACTCAAGGGTCGGGCCTGAGCTGCGTTGAAGACAGCGGGCGCGGTCAACGATCGGTGAGTCCGTCGCCGGCGAGGCGCTGCCAACCGGCGGCCGCACCCGGGCGTTCTACGCCTCAGTGAACAGCCTGCTCTGCAGGGCCACGCCAAACTAGCTGTTGTCGATAGACATCACCCCGAACCACCCGAACGCGGCAAGCTCTACCTGCGCGATCCGGATCGGAGACTACTCCATCGACACCAAGTCGATCAGCCACCCTCCCGATGGGGCCATTTCAAACCGCCACAATGGCGCCAATAAGGTTGACACACTCAGACGTACCCGTGCAAGGCCGAATTACCCGAATACAGGAAGCGAACCATCATGACCAAGGACTCTCAGCCAGATCATCAGGAAACCACTCGATCCGAAGACCACATCGACGACGGCGATGATCAGAAGTTGTCCCTTATCGGATCGGTCGCCTTGGGTACGGGGGTGATGATCGGGGCGGGAATTTTCGCCCTCGTCGGCCAGGTCGCCGAACTCGCCGGCGGCTGGATGCCATGGGCGTTCTTCGCAGGGGCGGTCGTCGTGGCGTTCAGTTCCTATTCCTACATCCGCTACTCGGCAGCGAACCCGTCGTCCGGCGGGATCGCGATGCTCCTCAAAGCCGCCTACGGCCCCGGCGTGATCGCCGGATCGTTCTCCCTGTTCATGTACGTGTCGATGATCCTCGCCGAAAGCCTGCTGGGCCGCACCTTCGGCACGTACCTGCTGCGCCCCTTCGGCCTGCAGGACTCGGCACTCTGGGTGCCCATCCTTGCCGTCCTCGCAATCGCCGCCGCGGCGCTGGTGAACCTGGTCGGTAACCAGTGGGTGGAACGCTCGGCGACAGTCACCGCGGCCCTGAAAATCATCGGCATCGCCGTCCTCGCCATCGGCGGGATCCTTGCCTCCGGACTCTCCTCCCTCGGCCGGCTCTTCACCACCGCGGATCGGACATCGCCGGATTCCGGATGGCTAGGTTTCCTGGCCGGCGTCACCCTGTGCATCCTCGCCTACAAGGGCTTCACCACCATCACCAACCAGGGCGCCGACCTGAAGAATCCCCAGCGCAACATCGGGCGTTCCATCATGATCGCGATCGGCCTCTGCACCGTCCTCTACCTCCTGATCACCGTCGCCGTCACCGGGAGCCTCACCGTCCCCGAAATCGTCGCCGCCCGCGACTACGCCCTCGCCGAAGCAGCCGAACCCGCCTTCGGATCCTGGGGCGTGACACTGACCGTCATCATCGCGATCATCGCCACGCTCTCCGGGCTGATTGCCAGCCTGTTCTCCGTCTCCAAGCTCTACGACATGCTCCACAACATGGGCCAGGCACCGGGCCTTCCCCGACACACAACACATCAGTCACTGCTCATCACCGCTGGGCTCGCGATCCTCATGGCGGCCTTCTTCGACCTCTCCCAGATCGCAGCTCTCGGCGCGATCCTCTACCTCGCCATGGACATCGCCATCCACTGGGGCATCATCCGACACCTCCGACACGACATCGACGTCAAAGCGTGGATCCCCGCAGTCGCGATCGCCCTGGACGTCGCCGTCCTCATCCCGTTCCTGTTCCTCAAAGGGCGATCGGATCCACTCACCCTAATCATCACCGCAGCAACCGTGATCATCCTCACCGCTATCCAGTGGTTCATGGTCCACCACCGCAACCAGCAGGAAACCCCCGACCATTCATGATCCAGGGACCCCACACCGGCGGGCCTGCCACTCGGTGTCAGGGATGGAAAAGTGGTTGCCGAGGCCACCATGCGGGTCTACGTTGACGAAGAGATAAGGGACCTGCCCGCCCTGGACAACAGCTGATAAGGAGTCCGTAATGGTTGATCGTATTGCCGAGATCTGGGGAACGCGTACCCCGTATGCCAGGGATGAGCGGTGGCCGGTCCGGGTGGATCAGGTCCTCGCCGAGGGCGTCCGCGAGGATGAGGTGGAGCGGTGGGTGCAGTCGGCCTGCGTGCTGTGCAGTAACGGCTGCGGGATCGACATCGCGGTCAGGGGCAACACCATGGTCGGAGTCCGAGGCAGGGCCGTGGACATCGTCAATCATGGCAGGCTCGGACCGAAAGGCCTCTTCGCCAGCTGGCAGGGGGTGCAGAACAAGGACCGGCTCACCGTCCCCCTCGTGCGGGAGAACGGCGTCCTGGTCGAATCCGACTGGGAGACCGCCATGGAGCGGATCGTCTCTCGCAGCCGGGCGCTGCTGGACGACAAGGGCCCACTGTCGCACGGCTTCTACACCAGTGGACAGTTGTTCCTCGAGGAGTACTACGCCCAGGCGATCGTGGGCAAGGCGGGGATCGGCACCCCGCACATGGACGGCAACACGCGTCTGTGCACGGCGACCTCCGCTGCCGCGATGAAGGAATCGTTCGGTTCCGACGGGCAGCCGGGGAGCTACGTCGACATCGACGAGTGCGACGCCATGTTCCTGTTCGGACACAACATGGCCGAAACGCAGACGGTGCTGTGGACGCGGGTCCTCGACCGGATCTCAGGGCCTGACCGGCCGAGGATCGTCTGCGTCGATCCTCGCCTCACAGAAGTCGCGCGGGTCGCCGACGTGCACCTGCCGGTGCGCCCGGGAACGAACCTCGCCCTGATGCACGGCCTGGTGCGGGAGCTGTTCGTCAACGGCTGGATCGACCAGGACTACATCGATCGGCACACGGTCAACGTCGAGGAGCTGCGCTCGACCGTCGAGCCGTGGACGCCGGAGGCGGTCGCCGAGACCTGCGGGATTCCTGCCGACGACGTGCGGCGGGCCGCGGAGATCTTCGGGACCTCCGAGCGGGTGCTGTCCACGGTCCTGCAGGGCTTCTACCAGTCGGCCCAGGCCACGGCGGCGTCCTGCGCGGTGAACAACCTGCATCTGTTACGCGGGCTGATCGGGCGGCAGGGGTGCGGGATCCTGCAGATGAACGGGCAGCCTACGGCACAGAACAACCGCGAGTGCGGCGCGGACGGGGACCTGTCCGGCTTCCGGAACTGGGAGAACCCGGAGCACGTCGCCGAACTCGCCGACCTGTGGAACGTGGACGAGGCCATCATCCCGCACTGGGCTCCACCGACCCACGCCATGCAGATCTTCCGGTACGTGGAACAGGGTTCCATCGAGTTCCTCTGGATCTCGGCGACGAACCCGGCAGTGTCGATGCCCGAACTGCCGCGCATCCGGGACATTCTTGCGAAGGAGGGATTGTTCCTGGTGGTGCAGGACATGTACCTGACGGAGACCGCCCGGTATGCCGACGTCGTCCTGCCGGCCGCGGGCTGGGGTGAGAAGACAGGGACGTTCACGAACGTGAACCGCACCGTCCACCTCTCCGAGAAGGCTGTGGAGCCACCGGGTGAGGCACGCAGCGACCTGGACACGTTCCTCGACTACTCACGTCGGATGGGGTTCACCCAGAAGGACGGGTCCCCGCTCCTGGACTGGACCGACCCGGAAGACGCCTTCAACGCGTGGCGTGAGTGCACCCGGGGCAGGCCCTGCGATTACACCGGCATCACCTATGAGAAACTCCGCGGCGGTAGCGGTGTCCCCTGGCCCTGTAACGACGACCACCCGGACGGGACGGTGCGCCTCTACCGCGACGGGGTGTTCGCCACCGATCCCGACTACTGCGAGACCTACGGCCATGACCTGCTCACGGGAGCAACCGTCGGCCCGGAAACCTACAAGGCCAACAATCCCGCAGGGCGGGCGATCTTCAAGACGGCCCCGTACCATCCGGCCCACGAGACGCCGGACGACCGGTACCCCCTCCGGTACACCACCGGGCGAACCGCCTACCACTTCCACACGCGGACCAAGACGGCGCGCGCACCGCAACTGAACGACGCAGCCCCCGATGCGTGGATCGAAGTGTCCGTCGCCGACGCACAGAAGTACGGTATCGAGGAAGGCGATGTCGTCCGGGTCGAGTCACGCCGGGGGCATATCACCGCTCCCGCACGGGTCAGCGGCATCAGGCCCGGCAGCATCTTCGCCCCTTTTCACTACGGATACTGGGACGAGGGTGGAGCTCCCACCAAACGGTATCGGGCGGCGAACGAGCTGACCATCACCGAGTGGGATCCGGTCTCCAAGCAGCCCGTCCTGAAGAACGCCGCCGTGAGCATCGAGAAAGTCGCCGACGGGGTCGGCTACACACCCGCCCCCACCACGACGGCGTCCCGACCGGTCCAGGTCCCGCCGCCCGGCCGCCACGGGGACGACGGGAACTCCCCGAACCAGGATCGCGGGAGACGAGGTCGCGGACGGCGTCTCCTGCCCACCGAAGGTGGACCCGCAGCCCAGGCCACGGAGACCATCGCGCCGGTCGACCCGCCCGCCGTGGCGACGAAGGAGGAACGCTCATGAAGCTGCCCGTATACCTCGGCCTGCTGCACAGGTCCGAAGGCACGCTCGCCCACTCCTTCCGGCAGGTCGCAGAAGGCCACGGCCATGAACCCGACGTCCACTTCATCTGCGAGACCCTCGCCGGCCAGTGCGACGAGCACCAGCGGGCCCTGGCACCGATCATCGAACGGTATGGCGAGGTGCAGGACGAGGACGAACCCGAGCGCCTGCACGCCGAGAAGCTGACGGACACCCGGTCCGGACCCGTGGGCCTCCTGCGCGACCTGCAGGACCTGTATCTTCTCGCAAGCCTGGTCGACATCACCTGGACCATGATCAAACAGGCCGCCCAGGGACTGCGCGACGAGGACCTTCTCGCCGTGGTCTGCGACTGCGACGGCCAGACCAGTACCCAGCTCAGATGGTTGCAGACCCGGATGAAGCAGGCAGCACCCCAGGCACTCATCGTCGCTCAATGATTACCAGGTACAAGTCCTAGCAGCGCCCATTCCACCCGCCGCTCCCACAGGAGTGTTCGGGGTCCACCTGTGAGGAAGTCCCGTGTTCGCGTCCCTGCTGCTCTGCTTCGCGGTCCTGCTGCTCATCGGTGTCCTGATCTCGGAACGGGCAAGCCGCACCATCCTGTCCACCGCCGTCCTGTTCCTGATCAGCGGGTTCCTCCTGGGACCGGGTGTCCTGGGGGTCCTGTCGGTCGAGGCCGGAGATCCGGTGGTGAAGGGCCTGGCGGAACTGGCCCTGTTCTCGGTGCTGTTCACCGACGGGATGCGGGTCGGCTGGAAGGACCTGCGCTCGGCCTGGCAGCTTCCAGGGCGGGCCCTGCTGCTGGGACTGCCCCTGACCCTGCTCATCACCGCGGTCCTCGCCCATTACGTCGCCGGCGTACCCTGGCTCGAGGCGTTCCTGCTCGGCGCCGTCCTCGCGCCCACCGACCCCGTCTTCGCCTCGGCCATCGTGGGACGCGAGGAAGTACCCGGACGCCTGCGCCACCTGCTCAACGTCGAGTCCGGAGTGAACGACGGACTCGCCCTGCCCATCGTCCTGGTCCTCCTCGCCGCCGCCGGCGGATCGGACGCCGAAGGGTGGCAGCTCGCCGGGGAGATCGGCTTCGGGATCGTCGTCGGCGTCCTCGTCCCCCTGGCCGTCCTCACCCTGGAGCGCCTGCCGTTCCTCAAGGCCGAGAAGAACCTGCAGCCGCTTCTGACCGTCTCCGTCGGACTTCTCGTCCTTGCCCTGTGCACGGTGACCCACGCGAACCTCTTCCTCGGCGCTTTCTCTGCGGGCATCACCATGGCCTCCTACCGTCCCGAGGTCCGCGAAGACTTCGAGCAGTTCGGCGAACTCGTCACGGAACTGCTCAAACTCGCTGCCATCCTCGTCTTCGGCGCCCTGATGACCCCGGTCTTCCTGTTCCAGGAGATCCCCCTCACGGGTTGGATCTTCGCCGTCCTCGCCCTCGTCGTCGCACGGCCCGTAGCCCTGTACATCTCGTTTCTCGGCAGCAATTTCCCCGTTCCGCTGCAGATCGCGGCCATGTGGTTCGGCCCGAAAGGGTTCGCCTCCGTCGTCTACGGTCTTCTCGTCCTCGAATCAGGCATCGACCAGGCGAATGTCCTGTATCACCTCGTAGCCCTCGTCATCGTCATCTCGATCCTCGCCCACTCCTCCACCGACGTCGTCGTCGCCAAAAAGCTCGACGCCCAACGGCACTGAGCACCCTCACCTGGAGAAAGGAGAAAGGAATGGAACACCACGAAAATGGACAGCGCGGCGCGCGGCCTCGGACCGGTAGCGAAGGGTCGCAGGTTGCCGACATGCAGTCGGCGATCTTCGCTGTCGCCGCCCGTTCCAAGGGCAGAGAGGTGGAGGACGTTAAGCGGATGCTTCAGGAGGAGTTCGACCATCGACAGGTGACGCCCCAGGCAGGGCCGTGGCTGGACGCCGTAGCGACAAGCGCCGCCATCGGGAAGCCCTACATCATCAGCAACGAAGCCCTCTGGGCAACGGAAGCGAGACAGGACGCGGGAGAACGCGGCCCTCACAGCAGCGACGCCTAGTACGCTCACAGCGCCCTGGCAGAAGTCACCCGATCCCCAGCGCGGCGGTGACGGCCTCGTCCGGCGCTTCGCCCGCACTCCGCGCGGAGGCCGACAGCGCGGTGACAAGCATGCGGCGCTCCTCAGGGTTCATCTGCTCCACCACCTTTTGCAGTGAACGCCGACGATGGGACCTCACCCTATCGACCAGCGCCCGTCTCTCGTCGGTGAGCTGGAGGCTGACCAAACGCCGGTCCCCGGGCGTTCCGTGCGGCCTCATCAGCCCCTCCGTTTCAAGGCGATCGCTCGTGCGGGTGGCGCTGGACGGGTGGACGCCCAGATCGGCCGCCACCGCCCCGAGGGTCTACGGGACCGGCGTCGCGATCATGATCAGCGCGGTGTGGTTCATCATCGACAGCATTCTCTCTTTCAACGAGGAGACCACCACCACGGGCACCTTGTTCTTCCTCGCCGGCACCCTCGAGCTTCTCATCCGACCCGTCATCCGACTCACGAGGAAAACCCGCATCCGAACCGTGTCGGCGAACTCGAACACTAACGACTTCTGAACGCGTGCTCCCGTGCACGTGCATAGGTCCGAGGGTGGCAACAGGGAAGCGCGCATCTGATCGAAAGGACTCTCGATATGGCTCTGCAATCACTCCACCCCCGACTCCAGGAATCACCCAACCGTCTGGGGAGCGGGCTGTACGCAGCACTGCTGTCCCTGATCGTTCTCGCCGCCAGCGGTGGCCTCGGGTTGGCCCTCCACGCGCCCTGGCTGTTCCCGAGCCTCGGTCCGACGGTGATGCTGTTCTTCGAATCCCCCAGGAGAAGGCTTCCCGCCCGTCCAACGCCCTGATAAGGCACGGAGCCGGGCTCCTGATTGGGGCGGCATGCCTCTACAGCTTCGGCCCGCAGGATGACCCCTCCGCCCCCGCTGGCGGCCTGACACCCGCCCACCTCATGGCAGGAGCTCTGTCCGTCGCCCTGACCACCCTCGTGCTCACCTGGGCGAAGACACCACACCCACCAGCCGGAGCGACCACCCTCATCGTCAGCCTCGGAATCCTTACAAGCCCCGCCGAGCTGCTGTCCATGGCAGGAGCGATCATCTTCATTACGGTTCTTGGCTGGGGACTCAACGCGCTCCTGGGCATGAAGCCCTCCACCGCCTAGGAACAGTGTCACACACAACGCCACCGGTTCCTCGGGCCGGGACTGTCTGATAAACGGTGTGTGGGTCCGGCATTTCATTAGTGAGCGGTGCTTTCGAACCGGTTGGCGAAGGTGATCGCGAACGCGTTGAGTGCGGGTTTCCACTTGATCACCCAGCGTGCTCTGCCACCGCCGGTCGGGTCAAGAGACCGGGTCACCAGATAGAGACACTTCAGCGCTGCGGCCTCTTTCGGGAAGTGCCCGCGCGCTCTGACGGCCCGCCGGTAGCGGGCATTGATCGACTCGATCGCATTGGTCGTGCAGATCACCCGTCGGATCTCCACCTCGTACTCCAGGAATCGGCACAAACTCCGCCCAAGCGGATTCCCATAGCTTGATGATCGCCGGGTACCGGTCGCCCCACTCAGCGGTGAACTCGGCGAACCGGTCCTTCGCCGCCTGCTCCGACGACGCCGTGTAGACGGGTTTGAGGGCTTTCACGATCCCGTCCCGGTGTTGCCGGCCGGCGTAGCGGAAGCTGTTGCGGATAAAGTGCACGATGCACTGCTGCACAACCGTCCGCTCCCACGTCGTGTTGATCGCCTCCGGGAGGCCCTTGAGCCCGTCGCAGACGGCGATGAGCACGTCGTCAACGCCGCGGTTCTTCAGCTCGGAGAAGACCTGTAACCAGAATCGGGCGCCCTCGGCGCCGTCACCGGCCCAGATCCCGAGGATCTCGCGTTCCCCGTTCACGGTGACGCCCATGACGGACGTAGAACGGGGTATTACGCACCTGCCCGTCACGGACCTTGACCACAATCGCGTCCACGAAAAGCACCGGGTAAAGCGGATCCAATGGCCGGGAAGCCCACTCGGCCAGTTCCCCGGCGACCTTCTCGGTGATCCGGCTGATGGTGTCTTTGGAGACCTTGGCTCCGTAGACCTCTTCGAAGTGCGCTGCGATCTACCCGGTCGTCAGCCCGCGGGCGGAAAGGGAGAGCACGATCTCGTCGATGCCGTCCAGGCGCCGCTTCCGCTTGGGCACGATCACCGGTGTGAGCGACCCGTCGCGGTCTCGTGGCGCCTCGATCTCGACCGGGCCGATCTCCGTCAGCACCGTCTTCATCCGGGTGCCGTTGCGCATGTTCTCCGCGATCGGTGTCTGCCCGTGCTCATGCCCGAGGTGCTCGGTCAACTCGGCTTCAAGGGCGGTCTCGAGAACGTTCTTCGTGAGCTGGTTCAGCAGCGCACCCGGGCCGACCAGGCTCACGCCCTGCTCCCGGGCCTGGGCGAGCAGTCGCTCGGCGAGGTCCTTTTGATCGATGATTTTTCCTGTCACAGGATCGATCATCGCCTCTGATACTTCGTTCGTGAAATCGTTCACGGCCATCTCCTCTCGGATCAGGCCGGACCCTCACACACCGTTTTTCTTACAGTCCCCTCGGGCCGGACGTTGCGGTGCGTGCGGTGAATGCGGTGGTGTTCAGATGCTTCGGTGGGTGCGGACAGCGGTTTCGAGGGCTTCGAGCCGCGGGGCGAGGAGTGCGTCCACGGCGAGGGGGTCGGTTTTGTTCAGGTCCTGCATTTTTCGTCGGGTGGTGGCTGCTGTGTTGATCTCGTGGTCGCCGGCGATAATCCCGGCAAGGATTTCGGTGACCACGTCGGCGACGGGGCGTCGGCCAAAGCCGAGGTCTTCGCCGGCGGTGGAGCTGGTCATCATGTCGGTGTCCGTGGCGCCGGGGTATGCGGTGGCGACGTGGACTCCGGTGCCGTGGACTTCGCGTCTGAGGGCTTCGCTGAAGTGGGCGATCCCTGACTTCGTCGCCGCGTACACGGTGTAGAACGGCAGCCCGGTGAGGGCTATCCCGCTGGAGATGGCAAGGAGGATACTTCCACGGTTGGCTGCGGATTCCTTCAGGGCTGGTAGGAGGGTCCGGGTGAGCAGGATCGGGGCGGTAAGGTTCAGGCTGATCATCGCCAGCACGTCCTGCTCGGGCAGGTCTTCCAGGCGGCCCGCCCGAACGTTCCCGGCGTTGTTGATCAGCAGGTCCACCGGGCCCCGCGCCCGGGCGGCACCGGCTACCCGGTCGACGGCGCCGGGTTCGGTGATATCGGCAGCGAATACGTCGGCCGTCCCGCCCGCGGAACGGACCATGTCCGCTGTCTCCTCCAGCGGTGCGGTCCGCCGGCCCACCAGAAGCAGATTCCCTTGCTGGCGTCCGAACTCGACCGCGAGGGCGCGACCGATTCCGGTGCCTGCACCGGTGATCACACCGGTCCTGTTCGTGATGTCCATGACTCGTCCTTTCTCTGGTGACGCCTCAACAGGCGCCTGATTGCTTCGGTGTTCGTGGGCTTTGACGTACAGCGCAGCCAGCGGCTATCCAGGCAAGTGGGCGGGTTACGGCACGCTGCGTGGCAGCACCGGCAGGTGGCTTCGTCACCGGGTTCGAGCGCCCGGCCCCTTCCCTTTTGTCCTAGGTGTTATTGAGTGGGGTAGGGGGAGGCGCGGAGGGTTCGGGCGAGGTGTGCTGCGTTCCGGGCGAGGCCCGCGTTGGTGGAGGCAACGGGGTCCGGGACCTGGTCGAGGTCCTTGAAGTCCACGGTCTGCATGGCTTCGCCGACCCAGTAGGCGCCCGCCTGTGCGGGGAGGGTGAAGCCGACATCGTTGAGGGCCTGCATCAGGTCGGCGATGGTTTTATGGGCGCCGTCCTCATTGCCGACGACGGCGACAGCAGCGACTTTCCCGTACATGATGGGCCGGCCTTCCTCATCGGTTTCGGACAGTTCGGCGTCGAGGCGTTCCAGGACCTGCTGGGCGACGCTGCAGGGGTGTCCCATCCAGATCGGGGTGGACAGGATCAGGATGTCAGCGGCGAGGATCTGCTTACGGATTTCGGGCCATTGATCTCCGTCACCCATGTCCGTGAGGACACCGGGCTTGACGGTGTAGTCGACAACCCGGAGCAAGGACGTGCTGGCCCCGTGGCTCTTGAGCTCATCGAGGATGTGCTGGGCCATCAGCTCGCTGCTGGAGGGTTTAGGGGAGGGGGTAAGGGTGCAGATCAGGGCAAGAGCGGTCAGGTCGGCCATGGCATTCCTTTTCAGGCTGTTGATGATTGTCGGGTCCTGCTCATCTTTCGCCTCATCCTCTGTCCAGGACCAGCTGATTTCCGGACCAGCTGCGCCTCGCGCACCGCAGGTCAGCTCACCGGTCGTAGGTTATCGAAGTTCAACTTGTCGGCGGTCGACGGGTGGCGTTGATGGATGCACAGGATGGCTTATGTCTGGGCGGGCCTCTGGTTCCCGGCGCCTACCTCCCACCGGCAGCGGTCCCGCCGGTGGGAGGTGGGAACCATTGCTGGTTTCTCAGGTGTTAGCTGGAAGGGGCTATTTGGCGAGGAAGGTGATGAGGGCCTGATTCCATTCGTCGGGGTGGCTGACGTTGCAGCCGTGCGGTGCCCCGTTGATGACGTGCAGTTCGCTGCCGGGCAGGGCTGCGTGGGTGCGCGCGCCTGAGCCGTCGAAGGGAACGACCCCGTCGCCGTCACCATGCAGGACCAACGCCGGGACAGTGACTTTTGACAGGTCGTCGCGGAAGTCGGTGGTGCCGAAGGCTTCCATGCAGGCCAGGGCGGCTTTCTTGTCGGCCTGCTTGCACAGGGCCAGGGCTTCCTGGCGTTGCTGCTCGGTTACCTTCAGTTCGCCGTTCACGGAGAAGAAGTCCCGGGTGAACCCTTCGTAGAAAGTGTCCTCGTCCTTCGTCAGATCAGCGGTCATCCCCGCGGCGGCGTCCTTCGTGAGGGGCCCCTCCGGGTTGTCGTCCCCCTGCAGCATGAAGGGCGGGACGGCGGAGGCGAACACGACGCTGCGGAGCCGCTCATTCCCGTACTTGCTGAAGTAGCGGGCAACTTCGCCGCCGCCCATGGAAAACCCAACCAGGGTCACATCGGTGAGCTCGAGGGTTTCCAGGAGGGTGTGCAGGTCTTCGGTCAGGGTGTCGTACGTGTAGCCCCTGGCGGGCTTATCACTGCGGCCGAAACCCCGCCGGTCATACGTGATGACCCGGTACCCGGCCTGCTGCAGGGCCGGTACCTGGGCTGTGAACGCCGCACCCGAGAGGGGCCACCCGTGGATCAGGACCACGGGCCGGCCGGTGCCCCCGGTGTCATCGACGTGCAGGTTCGTGTCCTTGAACAGGCCGTGATGGGCAGTAACTTCAGTCATGGAAAGCCTCCGTGCATCGGTTCGTGGGTGTCGGACGCGTACAGGACCGACTCTAACAATTCGTCAGCAGGCTGTCTTTCGGATGGGTTTCGTGAGCACGATGTGGCAGTGCGGTGCAATTGGGACCACCGGCGGCAGACGCCCGGTGGCGAGGCCGTTGTTCCCGGTATGCACTCAGGCCTGCGAAACAGCGGATGCCGGATGCTAGTCATCCGCTCGAGTCGGTTCGGTGGATCAAGGTTTCGACGGCGGGTTGTGCGGGGTTAGAGGAGTTTGGCGTAAACGACGTAGTTATCGTCGAATTCTCCGGTTTCCGGGTCGTATCCGTCGCAGGTGATGAGTCGTAACTCTGAACCTTTCGTGTTTCCATACACGGTCAGGGTGGGGAAGGTGTCTTTCGGGTATTGCTCGCCGCGGTCGACGGCGAAACGTGCTGTCGTTCCGTCTTCCCTGGTGATTTCGACGACGTCGCCGGCTTTCAGGGCGCGGAGGTTCGCGAAGACGCCGGGGCCGGCGTCGGTGGCGTTGACGTGTCCGAGCAAGACCGCTGGTCCTCGCTCTCCCGGGGTGGGGGACTGGTTGTACCAGCCGGCGGGGGCTCCGGGATCACCGGGTGGCACCTCGAGCGAACCATTGTCGCGCAGTCCCAGCGCGAGAAGGTCGGAGCCGGCACCAATGGCTGGGATCGAGAAAGATACCGGAGTGGACGCTGGCAGAACCGGCAGTTCCGGTGGGGCCGGGGCAGCGACGGGAGGTGCGGTCCCTGACTGTGTGGCCGTGGTGGACGGTGTGCTGCTGGGCGTGGCAGACGGCGTGGGGGCGGGGGCCGAGGGTGTTGCTGTGGCTGTGAGCGTCGCAGTAGGAGCAGTAGGAGCAGTAGGAGTTGCTTCGGAGGTGGTGCTGTTGCCGCATCCGGTGAGTATTAAAGCGGCGACCGCCGCAGAAACCAGAAGGTTCCTGCGGCGGTCGCTGGGTGAACTAATCATGGTGTGAATACTGTCCGATCAGTTCGTCGTGCTTGGTGGATTATGCCTGGTCGGCTGCGCGGCGGCGAACGACGTAGGTTCCGCCGGCTGCTGCTGCCAGGACGAGACCGCCACCGAGGGCGAGGACGCCGGTGTTGGATCCGGTGTCCTGTGCGACACCGGTGTCGGCGCCACCGTTGGGCATGGCACCCATCTGGGTTGCTGCAAGGACGCCGCACAGTGCGGGCGAGGTTGCGGCCAGGGGCAGTTCGGGGGCGATGTCACTCGGGGCTGCTGCGGCTTCGGCGCTCAGTGTTGCCGGGTCCAGGCCGTGGACGACGACGACGGCTTTGCCGGCTTCGAGTCCTGCTTTGGTTTCAGGGGTGAGCTGCACATCGTCGCGCTGGATCTGGTAGTTGCCGCCCATGCCGGCCAGCTTGAGGTCCAGGGCTGCGGCGGGGCTCGTGTCGCCGCTGGTGGTCAGCGTGTTGGTGATGGGGCCGTAGGCAGGTGAGCCTTCGGTGGTGTTGATGACGCCGTCGCCGTTTTCGTCAGCGGCCGCGGTGGGGCACTCGCCTGCAGCCTGTGCGCCGGTGTGGATGTGCTGGACGTGGGGGTACGGGGCGTCCATGAAGGTTTCGGCTAGGCCGGAGACCTTCAGGTCCACAGACGCAGTGTCACCATTGACGTCCAGGGTGATGCTGCCCGTGCCGCCGCTGCCGTTGAGTTCGTTCAGCGTCGAGGAGTAGGACTCCTCCGCTGCCAGGGCCGGCGACGACGCCAGGGCCAGGGCGCCAAAGGCGAGGGTGGGAACTGCCAGGAAACGCATTGCCTTGTTCATAAAATCAAGTCCTTCACTGTGCGGTGAGCGCGAGCCCATACGGGCACGTCTGGTTGTGATTCGGAGCACTCCGCGGCGCGGATTGGTTTTCCTCCACAATCACTGCGGAACTCCGGCACCCGTAGCTTGTGCGGTGCTAGTGCTCACTGTAGGCACGAAACCATGCCACGCGGAAGACAAAAATGTGACTCGTGATATAGATGAGGTTTACTGATGGGCATGACCACCCACCCGAGTGCCCCGCACCCGTAGCACCCGGGTAGCCGGCGGCCGCAGGTTCGAGAGGGCGTGGCGGAAGCCGGCACCTGACCGGGAGTGCCGGTTCGCTCCCGAGCGGACTCGGACTCGGACTCGAACGCGGACTCGGACTCGAACGCGGATTCGGATTCGGGTTCGAGTGGGTCTATTCACGAGTGGCCCGGCCCGGCCCGGGCTGGGCGGCGCGCTTACAGGTGGTGTACGACTGCCACGGTGGGTATGCCATCGGAGAGAGGGGTTGGGCTATGAGGATTTCCGAAGCGGGTCAGGACTTCGGTTCCCTGCTGGCCACTGCGCAGGGGCAACAGATGAAAAATTTCGAAGCGCTCCGTCATGGCCTCGTGCAGAATCTCCTGAAAGTTCGCCAACGATGTGAAGAGGTCAACGCTGCGCACGCTGATGGTGGGTCGGCGCGAACCGGTTGCGTTTCCGTTTCCGCCGAGCAGGTGCACGCTCAAGGGGTGCTGTGCGCGGCTGTGAGAGCCATCGAGGATGTCGACGCCGTCCTGCACCAGATGAGGCAGGAAAACAAGTTGGACGTTTTGGGGTCAGGTAAATCTCAGCGAGTGGGCGTAGTGTCGTGATCGTCCTCATGTGCGAGTGATCGATGGCCGGAATTTCGTATCCGGTCGGAAGCGTCGGGGAACACGATGAGCGGCCTCCACCGTGTGTTCCCCGACGCTTTCTCATGCCACGACCAGTAGTCACCGGCAGCCGCAGCCAGCCACACCAGCCACTGGCAGCCATAGGCACCGGCTCGTAGCCACAGTCACTACTGGCAGCCACGGGCACCACTGGTAGCGATTGGTAGCCACGGGTGGCTACTGGCAGCGACTGGGGGGTTTGGGGTTGGGAGCTATGGGCGGTTGGACTTTTTTTGTGTGTTCGGTGGCGGTTTCGTTCCGCTCAGGCCCAATCCGGCATGCTGTACGTGACGAAGATCATGCGGCGGTGGTTTCACGGCAACGGGCGTCCATTCCACTGATGCCCATCACAGTTGTTCCCCTCAACTCCCCGCCAGAGGGCCAGATCATGATGACCAGGAACAAAGTTCTCAGTGTCGCTTTCACCGCAGCTTTGATCGGAGGGGCGGGCCTTGGATCGACCGGGATGGCGGTGGCGTCTCCTGGCCCGGTGTCCCAGGCGGTGCCGGCGATGACGACCGGGCAGATGTCCATCAGCATCGACGATTTTGTTTTCTCGGGGCCGGGCACCGTGAGCCCGGGCGGAGAGATCACCGTCTCGAACAATGACAGCGAAGCCCATACCGTCACCGCTGATGACGGTTCCTTCGATGTCACCGTCCCCGGTGGAGCAAGTGCTACTTTTACCGCCCCCAGCGAAGCCGGCAGCTACGGGTTTTTCTGCAAGTTCCACGGCAATATGAAAGGCTCCCTGACCGTCGGAGCCGCAGCCGTGGCACCGGCCCCTACCGCGCCGACGACAGCACCAGCACCGGCGGCACCGGCTCCCGAGCCTGCAGAATCCAAGGTTCCACAGCCCGGCAGTGCAGGACACGACGGGATGGACCAGATGGGCGCGGTGCCCAAGGGCGGCGCCGACACCGGAGCGAGCACCGAAGCAAAAGATGGGTCAACGATCATTGCCCTTGGTGGGGGACTGGTCCTCCTGGTCGCAGCCGGCGGAACCTATGCTGTCCGCCGCCAGATTCGCGATAACTAATCTATCCGCTGCATCTTGTGAGGTCCGCAAGGGGCTGCAACTAGCCCTGCGGACCTCGACGGTTCGTTTCCGAAGCGGGAAATCGGAACCCGCAGACCCGGGTGCAGGGGAAAATCTGCAACAGGGTGTGATGCAACAGGGTGTGAGGTGCCCGCACCTACTTCAGAAAAATTCATGCCCGACCATAGTCTCAGTCACTCTTTGGGCATGATTCACGGGTTCACGATCTTTGGAAGGTACGACCATGCAGGTACGTTACGGAATTCCGGCCCTGATGCTCGCCGCAGTCCTCACCACGGTGACCGCCTGCGGATCCGAAGCCGGTCCCAGCAGCGCCGAGACGAGCAGCACCGAAACGATCGCGCCCAGCGAGGCCGCTGCACCGGAATCGACTGCTACGACCAGTGGGGCCGGCACCTCCTCGCCGGCATCGTCTCCTGCCGAAGCAGCGCCCGCGGAGGAGGCAATGATCACCATCAAGGACTTCGACTACGACATGCCCGAATCCATCGCGCCGGGTGCGACGGTGACGGTGATCAACGAAGATGACGCCCCGCATACTGTGACGGCGAAGGACGACGGAGGCTTCGACGTCGATGTTCCCGCCGGTGAGACAGCGACCTTCACCGCACCCGAAGAAGCCGGCGACTACGAAGTCATATGCACTTATCACCCTCAGATGTCCGGGACCCTGGTCATCTCATGAGCCGGGCTGGCAGTTTCGCTGGACAGCGGGGAGCAGACACCGCCGGGGAACGGAAGCCGGCCATCAAGGACCAGGGGCGCAACCGACCGCTCATGATTGTCCTGCGCGTACTGGTCGCGGTGGGCCTGATCGTCAGTGTCAAGTACCGGGTTTTGTGGAGGTTCGGTTAGGCCCGTTCCAGTTTTTTGGTGACGGGTAGATGGGCGTAAAAGTTGGTTTCGGCTTCGA
>NZ_JADOUS010000014.1:0-24914 GCF_015752045.1 Arthrobacter sp. CAN_A2 | reverse complement strand
CTCGTCTGGGTAAGGCTTTGGCACAACAACATCCTTCCAGGCCCGCCTTCCGGCAAGCCAGATCAGATGTCACCTATCCGTGCAGCAGACCCGTGCGCTGCCAAGGGGGTGTGCTGAGGAGGAATACCGTTGCAGCGATGATCACGCCCGCGGCGAAGATGGTGTCGAGGTGGGTGGAGAGTGCGGTTCCGTTGTACATGGTGACGCCTACCGCCAGCAGTGATCCTGTCAGGAGGATGAGCGCGACCCAGTGCTGACGGCGTAGGCCTATCAAGACCAGTAGTGCTGGGATCGCGAACCAGATCATACTTTCCGTACCCATCGAGTTGATCTGACTGATCACACTGCTGCTGCCGGGTATTGCGGCGACTATCGGGCGGAAGAACATAGAGGCGCAGTGCAGAATCAGCCCGAGAACACCTACGACCGTCAGGGTGAGATCCAGTGTGGACAATCGCCGGGTGATCCCGGTCGCGGGCAGGCCCGGCACGACCAATCGAAAGATCAGCAACGCCGCAGCAACGCCAAGGAGCGTCAAGACAAAAGAAGCAGACATGGAATCATATTAAGGGAACACAGCCAACCACACTGTGTCCTGAAATACAGAATGACTCCCCCATCGGCGAGTGAGCCCTCAGTTCGAGACGTCCTACGCAGTCGCTATCGCTTCGTCCTCCGTAGTTTTGGTGGCACGTACAGGTGACAGTTAGGCAGTACCAACAGCATGACCTTGTAGTAGATCAAAGAGGATCGGCGATAAGAGCTGGGGACCGGGGTGGCCCTGGTAGACGGAGTCACACCCGGGCTTAGAGCCCGGAGCCGGTGGAGGCCGGCTCCGGGCGATTTGGAGTGCTACTTGGCGGCGGGGTCGTCCTGGTGTGACTGCTGGTAGGCCTTCCAGGCGTTGTAGCTGCCGTCGAGTTCGACGACGTCGTACCCGGCCCGGCGGAGGGCGCTGGAGGCGACGGAGTTGCGGAGACCGCTCTGGCAGTGGGTGACGATGGTCCCTTCTGTGGGGAGCTCGTCGAGGTGCCACATGACGCGTCCGCCGTTGAGCTGGTGGGCCCCGGGAACGTGTCCGGAGGTGTACTCGGTGCGGTTGCGGACGTCGAGGATCATCGCCGCGTCGACCTGTGCGAGGTCCTCAGGCTGGACGAGGGCAGGTGTGGTGGTCGGGAGCCCTTCGATGCTGGTGAGGTACCCGGCCACGTCGTCGATCCCGACGCGGACCAGGTGGTCCCGGATCTCCTGTGCGTGGTCCTGGCTGGCGGCGAGCAGGACGAGCGGGTTCTCGTCCGTCTCGGGATTCACGACCCACGCACCGTAGGTCGCGATCGCGGCGCCCGCCGGGATGTTCAGGGACCTCGCGACGGTCCCGGCGTGGACCTCGTTCGCGGTGCGGGTGTCGATGAACGTCACCGTGTCCGCGGCAAGATCCTTGGCGACCTGGCCCGGGTCCAGTTCGGTCAGCGGTGCTCGCTCGCCCATGATGGCCGGTCCTTCACGGTTCTCGCGCTTCATGCGGCCGAAGTAGGCGTGGGCGTCGGGTTGGCCGTCGAGGAGTTCGTCGATGAAGCCCTGCTCGTCGTTCGCTGCAAGGTACGGGCCCCACCAGGAGTAGAGCCGTTCGTAGCCGACGGTCGAGGACGGGATCGCTCCGAGGGCCTTGCCGCAGGCGCTGCCGGCTCCGTGCGCGGGGTGGACCTGGACGTGGTCCGGCAGGGTCAGGAACTTCTCCTGCAGGCTCTTGAACAGCTGCTTGGCGCCTTCGAAGCGGGTGTCGACGCCGCCCGCGGCTTCGTCGAGGAGGTCGGGGCGGCCGAGGTCGCCGGAGAACACGAAGTCGCCGGAGAGCAGGTAGCCGGGCTGATTGCTGAACGCACCGTCGGTGACCAGGAAGGACAGGTGCTCGGGGGTATGCCCGGGAGTGTGGACGGCCTGGATGCTGATGTTGCCGACGGTGATCGTGTCGCCGTCGTGGAGGCAGGTTCCCTCGAACGCGTACTGCCAGTCCGGTCCGCCCTCGCCGGAGACGTAGATCTCCGCTCCGGTCGCCGCGGCGAGTTCCCGGGTGCCGGAGAGGTAGTCGGCGTGGATGTGGGTCTCGGTGACGGCCACGATCTTCATGTTGTTCTTCGCGGCGAGGTCCTGGTAGACGGCGATGTCGCGGCGGCCGTCGACCACGACGGCGGTGCCGTTGGCCTGGCAGCCGATGAGGTAGCTGGCCTGGGCGAGGTCTTCGTCGTAGATCCGTTCGATCAGCATCTGGTGCTCCTTCGGTTCGGGAGGTCGAATACCCCTAGGGGTATCTTTCTGGTGCCCAGCGTAATACCCCAAGGGGTATACCGCAAGGTTGGTGGGAGTTGATGTTTGCGGGTGGGAGGGAGTGTGTGCGGGAAGGATGCGTGGCCGGGCCCGGGGCGGGGCGGTCCGGCCACGCACCCGGTCCAGGAGGCGCCAAGTCAGCACAGGACGGCGCGGCGCGGGGGTGCGGGAAGTGCCGGAAGATAGGGCGTCGAGCGGAGGTGCTGCGGGAGGTCAGGTGGTGGGCAGACCTGCACGGGTCCAGGCGGTCATACCACCGGCCATGGTGTCGGCACTGAAACCGGCGCTCTTGAGGGCGTCAGCGACGCGGGCCGAGCGGTTACCGCTGCGGCACACGGCGATGATCGGGATGTTCTGCTCGAGCTCGCCGAGCCGGGTCTGCAGGTCGCCCATGGGGATGTGCAGGGCGCCGGGGATCATGCCTTCGGCGACTTCGAAGTCCTCGCGGACGTCGAGGATCTGCGCGGACGGGCGGCGGGCGTTGGTGTCATTGATCGTGATCTCTGCCATGGAGAGGTCCTCTCTGGGTGGGCTGGGGTCGAGGGGTGTAGGTGAGGTGGTGTTGGGATAAATCAGGCAGGTGTGGGGGTGCTGCGGTGTCGGCCTCGCCGGCCCTGACCGGCCTGACCGTTGCTGGTGAGGTTGCGGTTGCGGGGATTCAGGGGGCAGGCCGGGATGATGAACCGGCATGCGAGGAGCGCTGCGAAGGCCAGACCGGCGACGGCTGCGGCCAAAATGAGGCGGGTATCGGCGGGAGCCTGCTGGATGAGGACGAAGGCTCCCATGACCAGGACGAACCAGCCGAAACCCTTGCGGAGCGCTTGTTCGGGGATCCGGCCGGCGAGCTGCGCGCCGATGAGGGATCCGACGATCGCCGCGGCGGTCACGGCGAGTGTCAGGGGCCAGTTGATCTCGACGGTGGTGAGGTATCCGGCAAGGCCTGCGAAGGACTTCATGGAGATCACGACCAGCGAGGTGCCGACGGCCACGGACATCGGCAGGCCGCCGAGCAGGGCCAGGGCGGGGACGACGAGGAACCCGCCGCCTGCCCCGACGAGGCCGGTGACCAGGCCGACGACGACGCCATCAAGGATGACTCGCTTGAGTGGCAGCTCACGCTTACCGCTGTCGACGGCTGTCCCGTGACCCTTCGCGGGCTTCCTGCGGCCGCGGATCATCGCGATCGAGGTGGCGACCATCATGAGGGCGAACGCGATGAGCAGGATCTGTCCGGGGATGTACCCGCCGAGCAGTCCGCCGATGAACGCGCCCGCCATACCCGCTGCTCCGAAGATCAGCCCCGTCCGCCACATCACGCGTCCGTTCCGGGCGTGGCTGATGACGCTGATCGCTGAGGTGACACCGACGACGAACAGGGACGCCGCGATCGCTTCCTTGGCCTCGAACCCGGCCGCGTACACCAGGATCGGGACCGTCAGGATCGACCCGCCACCACCGAGCACGCCCAGGGACAGACCGATCAGGATCGACAGGGCCAAAACGAGGATCAGCGTCGCGCTCATGCCGCGGAACCGGACGCGGAGTCAGGCACGGACAGGATCGCGGATTCACGGGTGGGTTCCTGGGCTGCCCTGTTCCACGGCATGACGGACAGGGCGCGGCCCATGGCGCAGGTGTTCGTCGCCGCGGAGAACGTGAGCCCGGTCCCGATCACGCCGGCGACGGCCCTGACCTTAGGGGAAACGAACCGTCCGCCGATCAGGCCGGTGAGAACCAGGGACCCGGCGACCATACGGACCTGCCGCTCGAGAGCCCAGCTGGCCTTACCGCGTACGACGTCGCCGCCGGCTGCGGCGTATCCGGGTACCCCGCCGGTCAGGACGTGGGCGGTGCTGATACCCGATGAGGCCAGGCGCTGCCGGGCCTGCTCGGCGCGCACCCCGGACTGGCAGGCCAGGACGACTCGGGCGCCGAGGCGGGCTGCGAGTTCGTCGGTGTGCTCGGACAGCAGGGGCAGGGGCACGTTGTAGGAGCCGGGGATGTGCAGGGACTCGAACTCTGCCGCAGAACGCACATCGATCACCACAACGTCCTGCTGACCGCCCCTGTCGGCGTCGGTGTCGAGCCAGGAGCGCAGCTCCTCCGGCGCCAGTGCCGTAATGGCAGGCGAAGCCGCAGAAGCAGGAGTGGAGGCAGGCAAGGTGGGGGCGGTACTGGTGGGGGTGTTCATGTGAACCTTTTCGGTCGGTGCTGAAGTGGATACCCCCAGGAGTATTCCGGATAGCCCACTGAGTAGTCAAAATACGGGTGGGGGTATACTCTTGAGTAGGTAGACACGACCTTTGGAGAACACGATGCAGCTGGACCCGACCGAACTGACCCCCGTCATTAACCGCATGAAACGAGCCCAGGGCCAGCTGGCCGCGGTGGTCCGCATGCTCGAGGAGGGCAAGGACTGCAAGGACGTCGTCACGCAGCTCTCCGCGGTCTCCAAGGCCCTGGATCGGGCCGGGTTCGCGATCATTGCCTCGGGGCTTGAGCAGTGCATCACGCAGAAGGACGCCAGCCTGGACAAGAAGGAACTCGAGAAGTTGTTCCTCAGCCTCGCCTAATTCGCCCTGGCCTCGGAAGACCTCGGACCTGAGAAGCCGGGAAGTTTCACGCCGTCGAACACCTATTGAAGGAGCCGAGCATGACCTACACGAACGCCATCACCGTCTCGCTGCCCTATGCAGAGGCCGTAGCACGTACCCGGCAGGCCTTGGCTGATCAGGGATTCGGCATCCTGACCGAGATCGACGTCAAAGCGACTTTCACCACCAAGCTCGGTGCGGAAGCCGGCGAGGCGATCGGTGATTACGTGATCCTTGGGGCATGCAACCCCAACTTGGCCAGCAAAGCCCTAGCAGCTGAACCCGAGCTCGGCGCCCTGCTGCCGTGCAATGTCGTGGTCCGTAGCGTCGATAAGGACAATACAACGATCGAGGCCATTGATCCGCAGACTATGGTCCAGCTCAGTGACAGCCCCCAAGTGCGCGACGTCGCCAACGACGCCGACGGCCGACTACGCGCAGCACTGTCCTCTCTCACCGAGAAAAACTTGGCTACCTAAACCCACGGGGCGTACTCGAGCCAGACCCAACACCTAACCGGGTTCGAAGCTCGCGGGTCATCGAGGTTGTACTTCTCCAGCAAGACCCGTCGGGGACTAGGAGCGCACCATGGTTCGGCTCATCCGTTGGTTGCTCACCTCGAGCATCCGATACAGCTACCTGTTTGTACGTGCCTTTCTTCGGCTGCCGTTGTTACTGCTGCCGATCCCTCCGCGGGTCCGCGACCAGGTCGCTGGCGCGTTGGCCGTCGGCCTGTGGTTCTTTTCAGCGTGGTTCGTCGCCACCGCGGCCGGCGCACCGTGGTGGGGACAGCTGATGATCGCAGCCGCAGGTACCCTCGTCGTTGCCGGCGTGGTGAGGATGGAGGGCCGCTGGCCGATCGTCCGGCGGCCGGTACGCGTCTGTTGACGTCCTGGCGGGCGTGATCGGCGATGAGAACGCGCAGGGGAGAGGCTGACCGGTTCTGGGAGAAAGTCGTCAAGGGCCCGCGGCCGCATGACTGCTGGATCTGGACCCGAGCCGTCGCTGACGACGGCTACGGACGGTTCTGGGTGACCAGGGACGGTGAGCAACGAACTCTGCGGCCGCAACGCTACGCCTACGAACACCTCACCGGAGAGAAACTACACCCTGGAATTGCGCTCATGCACGTCTGCGACATACCCCTGTGCGTCTATGCCAGTACCGGGACAGAAACGCACCTGTTGCCCGGTACACAGGCGTTGAACATGCTCGACCGGTCCCAGAAGGGCCGACACGCCAACGCCTCGACCTTCCGATGGCGCGGCGTCGGCCGCGCCCAGTTCCGAGCCCAGTCGCTCACACTGCGCACAGCCCCCCTCGAGCACGGATGGAACGAGAAGGTCATCCGCCCGCTACTCACCGGCATCGACCCGGACGCACCGACACTGTTCTGACGGACTGACTGACGGAGGGTATTGGCCAGCACCCTGTCAGGTCCGTGTTCTACGCTTCGTAGTGGACTCTCGCACGGGATGTCCGTCCTACCCGACCTACCGTCGTTGGAGCATCATGCCTGTGAGCTCGATACCGCGCCCCGCCGAGCTGTCCGACCGGGTCCGTAGCGCGTTTCGTGCCCGTGTCTCCGGTGACCCCACCGGAGCACCGGACTGGGTGCGCGACATCGCCCTGGTCGGGGAGGGACCGGGCCTGTTCGAACCCGACGGCGTCGTCTGGCAGGTCCACGGGGGCCTTTCAACCCTTGTCGGCGGCGTCGCGGCCCTCCTCGGCCAGGGCGCACACCCGCTGGCGATGGCCGGGGTCGCACGGCACTCCTCCTACCGCAGCGACCCCTGGGCCCGCCTCGCCGGGACCGCGCGCTGGCTCACCATCGTCACCTTCGGCTCCACGGAACTCGCCGAGCGGGACTCGGCGCGGGTCCGCCGCATGCACGGGCGGGTCAACGGCACCACCGACGACGGCCGCGCCTACTCCGCCTTCGACCCCGCGCTACTGCGCTGGGTGCACCTGGCCTTCACCGATGCCTTCCTTGGAGCCCACGAAGCCGTCGGCAAGGACCTGACCCCGCGGTTCGGCCGCAACTGGGCCGACACCTACGTCGCCGACTGGTCCCGCAGCGCCCAGACCCTCGGCGCCGGTGACCTCCCGATGACACGCCGGGAACTCGCTGAGGCACTACGCGCGCTCGAGCCTGACCTCGAACCTGTCCCCGCCGAGTTGCTCACCTTCCTCTCGGCACCGGACGGACTGAACCGGGCCGAGCGAATCTTCTACAGCGGCATCGCAAGCGCAGGGGCGCTGGTCATCTCCCCGTCCGTGGCTCCCCTCGCCGGGGTGCCCGGCCGCGGCGACCGCTCGATCGCCAATCGCCTCCGACTCCAGCGAACCCGCTTGCAGTTGCGGACCTTTCAGCTCGCCCTCGGGCCGCACAGCCCCTCCGTGGATGCGGCGCGCTACCGGCTCGGCCTCGCCGACCGCCCGGAATGGCTCGACTAAACCTCGGCCGCAACTACTGCTCCGACCAGACTCATTACGCCTGGTCGACGCCGAAGAGTGAATGAGTATTTGAGTGATTGAGCAAGGGCCGGCACCGTTGAACTGGTCCCCGGAAGTTGGACTGGTGAAGTAAAGGTTAGGCCGCGAGGGTCTGAGCACGGTATTGCACCGGGCTCAGGCCCTCGAGCTTTGTCGAGATTCTCTCGGTGTTGTACCAGTGGACGTACTCGCGCAACGCCGAGGTGAGGGCGTCGATGCTGACGAAACGGACGCGGTGGAAGAGTTCTTCCTTGAGGTGTCCGAAGAAGTTCTCCATGACGGCGTTGTCGTAGCAGTTGCCCTTGCGGGACATCGACTGGGTAGCGCCGGCGTTCTGGAGCAGCCGACGCCAGGAGGCGTGCTGGTATTGGAAGCCCTGGTCCGAGTGCACCAACGGTCTCTGCCCGTCCTTCAGCGTGGCCAGGGCCTGGCGCAGTGAGGTGTTGGTCAACTCGAGGTTCGGTGAGAGTCCTACCGTGTAGGAGATGATTTGCCGATCAAAGAGATCCATGACCGGTGAGAGATAGAGCTTCCGGTCGCCGACGCTGAACTCGGTCACATCCGTCACCCACTTCAGGTTCGGCGCACCGGCCTGGAACTGGCGATCGAGCACGTTCGGCGTGGTCGTGCCGTGCTCGCCACGGTAGGAAATGTAGCGCTTCTTCCGCCGGACCTGGCAGGCCAGGCGCAGCGACCGCATGAGTTTCAGCACCGTTTTCTTCGCCACCACCCACCCGTGCCGGATCAGCTGGGTGTGGATGCGGCGGTGCCCGTAGCGTCCCTGGTTCGCCTCGAAGATCTGCGCGATCGCTTCCTTGAGCGCCTGCCGCGGATCAGGTGCCAGGAGCCGGGCCTGATGGTAGAAGAACGTCGACCTGGCAAGACCACTGACCTTGAGCAGCACCGGGGGGAAGTCGGCCTTGAGGGCGATGACGGCCTGAACCTTCACCGTCGTGGTTGCGCTCTCAAGGCCCGCACTTTTCCCAGGTACGCCACTTCCGCCCGCAACCGTTCGTTCTCCCGCCGCAACCGCTCCAGCTCAGACACTTCCGCCGGCGGCGGCGCCTCGGGACTCCTGGGCCTGCCCCTGGGCTTGGGACGCAACGCGTCCACACCGTCGCGGCGATACTTCCGAGCCCACGACTGGAGCAGCAGAGGCGAGGACAAGCCCGCTTCCGTCGCAAGATCCAAGGCCGTCTCGCCCGCGATGAACCGTTCCACCAGGGCGAGCTTGACCTCGAATGAATACACCTGTTTCGGCTTGGTCACCAGTGCTCCTCGACCATGGATCCTCCACCGCCGATGCAAGCGCCTGACCGGCCCGCGAGCCACACCCAGCAAACCGGCCGTCGCCGTATCCGCGATGCCCTTCTCAAACCACGCTACAGCGGCCTCGCGCTGATCCACCGACAACGAACTACGTGCATCCATGAAAAAGCTCCCCGGGAGTCGACACTGAATTTCTCAGTCCAACTTCCGAGGAGCAGTTCACACCAGTCGGTCCCCTCACTTCGTGCTGCCCACTAAAGCGTCATCCGCTATGCGGCCTTCGTCTCGGCGGCGACCTGCTCTGCAACTTCGTCCGCTGTGTCCGCGATCGTCGACGCCGTTCCCGCATCCTTTGAGTCCTTCGCCTTCCCGGCATCCGCGGATGAGGTGCCGGCACCGTCCAGGGCCCGCTTCATCTCGGCGGTACTGAGCCCGAGCCGGGCGGCGACCGCTGCGCGGCTCTCCCCGGTGTTGAGCATCTGCTGCACCTTCGCGCCGGCTTCCTTCGCGGCCGCTTCCGCGTCCTGCTCGGCTTTCGCCAGGATCGCATCGGCGCGTTCCTGCGCCTCGGCGCGGATCTGCTCTGCCTGCTGCTCCTGCTCGAAGAACTCCGCCGCCAGGTCAATCAGCCGTTCGTGCCGTTCGGTCAGCTCTTGGGCTTTCGCCCTCGCCTTTTCCCGTGCCGCGACCTGCTGCGCTGACTTCCTCGGTGCTGCCATGCTGACTCGTCCCCTTCACTCACCGTGTGCTCGAAACCTGTACCTGACACTGCTCCGGCCGCGACGTGCGATCCGACGCACTTTCACTGCCTAACCTAACGGTTAGCGGCCACCGACTATGGGCTGATCCCGACCGATCACAGACCATGCCCGACGTCGCCGCCGGTCCCATAAAATACCCATGCGGGCCTCGCTGACGCTCGGACTGGATCTAACGGACGTTGACCACACGTGGACAGCTCCGAGATAACCCTTGCGTCTCTCCGTTGCCCACCTGGTGGATAACGTCCGTTTGCGGTTCCACACAATCGAACGACCGGTGGATAACGGTGAAGCTGTTACCCACCGCTCATTCTCATGTGCACAACCGCATCGAGAATCGATGGACCAATCGTACTGGTTTCCGCGGCGCTCCATCTCGGTTTCCTCCTCCGTCGTCACCATGCGATTTCGCACCCCTCCAACCAACACAATCTGTCACACCTCTTGCATCTTGATAAGTGAGGTCGACAAGCACGCCTGGGCCCGCGAAGATGGGACGTGTGATGACCGTCCATAAGCTCAGTGCTGGGGACGGTTACGCCTACTACACCTCCGAGGTCGCCAGCGCCGACGAGCTGCGCGCTGGCGACCGGGAGCTGGGGGACTACTACACGGTCGAGGGCATGCCTCCGGGGCAGTGGGTCGGACACTCCGAGCAGCTCCTTGGGGTCTCCGGTGAGGTCACTGAAGCGCAGATGAAAGCCCTCTTCGGTGAGGGCTTGCACCCCGAGGCCGCGAGTATCCTCGCCGCTGGCGGTACGACCGGGCAGATCAAGCTGGGTCAGAAGTACCACCAGTACGGTGAAGCCGACACGGACATGACCCGCCGTATCGACGAGGAGGTCGCCCGGTTCCGACGCACCAGCGGGCCCGCCTGGGCCGGTGTCGAGAATGCGGACAAGGCGCTTTCGAGGGAGGTCATGCACGAGATCCTCTCCCGCGTCGGCGGCGAGTTGTTCCGTGAGTCCCACGGCCGGAACGCCCGCAGCAACGAAGAACTCGCCCGCTTTATCACCGCGCAGACCACCCCGAAGCAGCAGACCGTCGCCGGGTACGATCTGGTGTTCTCACCGGCGAAATCGGTGTCCCTGCTGTGGGTGCTCGGCGGCGACGAGGCCCGGCAGGCCGTTGAGGCCGCCCATCATGAAGCCATCAAAGAGACCATCGTGTTCCTTGAGAAGAACGCCCTCTACACGCGTCGGGGGAAGAACGGGGTCCGGCAGATCGACGTCGAGGGTGGTCTGGTCGCCACCCAGTTCCGGCACTACGACTCCCGGGCTGGCGACCCGCAGCTGCACGACCACGTCGTCATCGCGAACAAGGTCCGCGGCACCGACGGGAAGTGGTCTTCCGTCGACGGGCGGACCCTCTACAAGATGGGCGTCGCGGCCTCCGAGACGTACAACGCGAAGGTCATCGAGAAGGTCTGCGTGTCCCTCGGTGTCAGCACCGTCGCCCGCACCAGTGGCGGGGGTGAGCCGGTCATCGAGGTCGCCGGCATCGACCTGGACGCCATCCACCATGCCTCTTCCCGTCGCGCCGACATCGCCGGAGCCATCAGCAGACTCGAATCGGAGTTCACCGAGAAGCACGGGTATGCGCCCTCGGAGAAGCAGAAGATCGCCCTGGCGCAGCAGGCCACCCTGGAAACCCGACCGGAGAAAAGGAGCGCCCGGCGCCTGTCCGAACTCGTCCAGGAATGGCAGAAGGACTACGGCATGGGGTTGGGTACCGGGGTGGGGATGCCGGTCGGGTCGGACCTCCTCGAGCACGTCCGCGCCGTCAGCGTCCAGGCACGTTCCGGCGCCCAGGCGGGTCCCCGTGTTGCTGACCTGGACGTGCACGAGCATGCCCGTGGGATTGTCCACGAGCTCTCCGCGAAGCGTGCTGTGTGGGGCCGGAACCACGTTATTGCCCAGACCCGCCGGCACCTCAAAGAAGCCTTCCCCGGACAAACCGTCCCCGACGAAACCGTCGATAGCCTCATCCGGGCGGTCACCGGGACGCACAGCCTGCAGGTCACCCCGGAGGCCATTACCCCGCGCCTGCGCCAGTTCCAGCGGGCCGACGGGTCGAGTCAGTTCCAGCAGGCCGGCGCTGCCCTATTCACCTCTCACGAAGTGCTCAGCGCCGAACACAAGATCCTCGCCGCGGGGCAAAAGATTGTCATCCCCGCCGTCTCTACCGAGCGCTTCGAGAAGGTTCTCGTCCACCACGCCGAAGCCCTGGCCACCACTGGCGGGCATGCCCTGTCGGCGGGGCAGATCGATCTCGCGCGCGCGTTCGCCACGGACGAGAAGCTGCTGAGCCTCGGTATAGGACCTGCCGGGGCGGGCAAGACCACGAGCCTGTCCCTGGCCGCCGACGCCGTCCGGGACAGCGGCGGCCGCGTCATCGGACTCGCCCCCACCGCCGCCGCAGCAGCCGTGATGAGCGGGGACATCGGGGCCGACGCGACGACCATCGATGCGTTCCTCGCCGCCCACCGCAACCAGCAACACAACCAGCCGCACAACCAGCAAGGCAGAGCTAACAAGAACGCGGGTGCCTTCGCTCTCGGGGCCGGGGATGTGATCATCGTCGACGAGGCCGGGATGGTTACCACCCCGAAGCTCGCCGACGTCGTCGCCGTCGCCGCCCGCAACGGGGCCGTCGTCAGGGCCATCGGTGATGACCGGCAGCTCGGGGCCATCGGCTCGGGAGGCGCCCTGCGGCTGCTGAACAACGAGGTCGGGGCGGTTCGGCTCGAGGAAGTCCACCGCTTCCGCACGGACGGCGAATCGGCCGCGTCGCTGGCCCTCCGCGAACCGCCCGCGGCAGGGGCGGACACCCCGTTCCACTGGTACCTCCAGAACAAGCGCGTCACCGCCGGCACCACCGAGGCCATGACGCTGGACGCCCTCGCCGCGTGGATGACCGACACCGCCGCGGGCAAGGCCTCGCTGCTGATCGCCACCGACAACGCCACCGTCACCGACCTCAACGCCCGCGCCCAGGCCGCCCGCATCGCCACCGGCGACCTGGGCGCACACACAGCAGGCGGCACCGGCCCGATCACCGACACAACCCCGTCCGTGGTCCTCCGCGACGGGCTCCGCGCCTACGCCGGGGACACCGTCGTGACCCGGAAGAACGACCGCACCCTGCAGGTCAACCAGGGCAAGGACTTCGTCAAGAACAACGACGTCTGGACCGTCGAACAAGTCACCCCAGACCCGGCCAGTAACCGAGTTGACGACACCGCTGCCGATGCAGCTGGCAACGCGGCTGCAGGGCGGGAGCGGCAGCGGGTCACCCTCCGGCACACCGGCCACCGCGGACGGATCACCGTCGACGCCGGATACCTCCACGAGTACGGCCAGCTCGGCTACGCCGCGACCGTGCACCGCGCCCAGGGCGCCACCGTCGACACCGCGCACGCCATCCTCGACGAAGCCACCGACCGGGCCGGCGCCTACGTCGCAGCCACCCGGGGACGCGAGACCAACCGCCTCTACATCGCCCTCGGGGACGACAACGACCAGACTGTGACCCGCGACGGGGTCCTGGCCACGATCGCCGCGAACCACGACAGTACCCTCTCCGCGCACGAAGCAGTCCGGGCAGAATCGGTCCGCACCGGGGATGTCGCGACCCTCGCCGGCGTCTACGCCGAGGTGGAGAACGCCGCATGGGAAGCCAAGACCCGGACCATCGCAGCTTCAGTTCTTGGCCCGCGGACCGCCGTGCAGTTCACCTCCCACGACGCCTGGGGAGCAGTCGCCACGCACCTGCGCGCAGCCGAAACCCAGGGACTCGACCCCGCCGCCCTCCTCGCCCAAGCCACCGGCATCAACCACGACAGCACCGGGCGCGCGCAGCATGCCGATGCCGGCCACCTGCGCGGCTTCGGTGACGCCCAGGACCCGGCGGCCGTGCTCGCGTACCGGCTCGCGCAGCGCATCGACGCCGCCCACACCCTCCTCACCAACGCCGACCAGCGCCCACTCGGAGCCGTGTCGGATGAGCACCTGGCCCGCCTCGCGGACCAAGCCACGAAGCACGCAGCAGGGGATGGGCTGCCGAGCAGGGTGCCCGGAGAACCGGCAATGGACGCTGGGTTGGATGAGGGGTGGGCGGCACGACCGTTCGCGCTCATGCGCACCGACACGCTCACCGACGCACGCACCGCGGCCCTGCAGCGGATCCAAGCCACCGACCCCACCGCATCACCGGGCACAGAGACACAGAGAACTGCATCCAAGGATCAGTGGCGAGTGCAGGCGATGACCGTGGAGCTGGAACGCCGACAGGATTCGTCCCCGGCCCAGGCCGCGATCGAGCGCACCGCCCGCGGGGAAGACCCCCGCAGCGCACACCAGGTCACCATCGGTGATGCGATCCGGCACGAGCAGCAGCTCCGCGCCGTCGCACTGCCACAAGCAAGCATGCATGCAAGTATTCAGGCAGCTTCCGTCGGAACGGTCAGCGAGGACCTTGCGC
This sequence comes from Arthrobacter sp. CAN_A2, assembly GCF_015752045.1. Taxonomy (NCBI): domain Bacteria; kingdom Bacillati; phylum Actinomycetota; class Actinomycetes; order Micrococcales; family Micrococcaceae; genus Arthrobacter; species Arthrobacter sp. CAN_A2. Next base: position 10,987 of record NZ_JADOUS010000014.1, on the reverse strand, counting down.
CTTCGATGCTCCTGCGAGATACGTTGGTGCCGGCGTCGTACCGTGCCGAACTTGACCGGCTTCGGGCGCATCTCGGGCAGAGGGTCATGGTCCGTGGTGCGCAACTCGCGGAAGAGCAACCCGCGTGGACGAACGCGCTCGGACCTGTGCCCGGGAGGGACGCGAAGGCCGCCGAGTGGCACCGTGTCGCGGCCGAAACCGAGGCGTATCGGAACCAGTACAACATCGGCGCCCACGAGATTGCGCTGATCCCGAAGCAGTACCGGGACGACCCCACCGCGCAGCGCCTCATCAAACGCGCGACCGCCCTGCATAAGCACGGCGAGCTCACCACCGTTGCACCGCGAACGACCACGCAAATCCGGCAGGGAGCGGACGAGGCGACGATCGCCGACCGGATGAGCACCGAGCAGGCGGCAGCCCGCCGCGTCATCGACCGGATGCGCGCAGAAAGGGCCGCCAGCAGTGATCCGCTGCCGGCACCGCAGCAGCGCGAAGCACGGATCGTGGACGCCGCACAATCGGAGACAGCACCACAGCAGACAGATGGTGTGTCGGCGGCCGTTGCCCGCGCCATCGCCAGGCACCGCGCGCAGGCGGAGGCCGCCGCCGGTACGACAACCCCGGACGTGGCTCAGGTCAAGGGCGGGCCCGCCCACACTGCACAGGACAAGAACACGAAGGAACCCGCCCTGGGCGAGAGCGAGGAAGCTCCCCGTGTACCAGTGAAGGGCTCAGGGTGGGGTGCGCGGCAAGCCGAGGTCATCCGCCGGCGCCGGGAAGCGGCGGCCACGACCGAGCCACGAACGGTGGAATCCCACGACGCGTCAGCGGCAACGCGGCGCGCTGAAGAATCTCGGGGGAGAGACGAAGGTCGCACCCGACAATAACGTTCGACAGTAAAAACCGGAACCACGTCCCGGTTTAGAATGTCCGCAATAGAGAGAGAAAGTCATCAACATTTTTGAAATTTAGGTAAACAAATGTCGTATTCCAGAATCTTCCCAAGGGCCGTCGATTATGAAAGAGTTGGCATCTTCGGTCTGACACGCCGGTGGACGTATGCACTTATGGCATCCGGGCGGAAGAAAGAAGACTGAGAACAAAGGATTTACTCAGGGAACTTTGTCCTGGGAAGGACAACCCACGCCAAGATGCCTACGATTGCATCAGCCGCGCCCAGGAGCTCTTCAGTAATCGCCAGCCGGGGTGGGTTTGGTACCCGTGGGGAACAGTCGTTTCCGATTTGAATAGTGTATAAAAGCCGCTACGGAAGAACACCGAGCAGTTACTCTTCTCGCGAGCTCCGGAACCGTGTTGGTGCGAACCCCCCGATCCCCACAGCTTGGCGTGGTTCGTCCGCGTGGTGACAAGGCGTACCGGTTAGCTTCGTCGTTGCTGTGCTCGGCGTCTGGAGTGGATTGCTCTACTAGGGTGTGGGACGTGACTGTCCTGGAACCTGATCTCCCGCAGAGCTACGCGGAGACGCTGACCGAACTGGCCGACGCTGTGCGGGACGCGCAGGAGAGAGCTCAGCGCGTCGTCAATGCTTCGATGATCGAGCTCTACTGGAACATCGGCCGGACTATCCTGCAGCAGCAACAGGCTGAGCCGTGGGGGAGTAAGGTACTCGGTCGCCTGGCTGATGATCTTCGCGGTCAGTTCCCGCACATGAAAGGGTTCTCGCGGAGGAACCTCTACTACATGAGGGCCCTGGCCGAGGCGTGGCAGGGGAGCGAGGCATTTGTGCAGACACTGTCTGCACGAATCAGCTGGAGCCACAACATCGTCCTGCTCGAGCGACTTCCGGATCAGGATCTGCGCGAGTGGTACGCGGCTCGCAGTGTCCGCCACGGGTGGTCGCTGGCCGTCCTTGAACACCAGATCGCCTCCCGGCTTCACGAACGGGAGGGATCAGCCCTCAATAACCTCGAGGCGAGATTGCCCGAGGAAGGAACAGGCTTGGCCCGTGAAGTAGCCAAAGACCCGCTCGTCCTGGACTTCCTGGGCCTGAGCCCCGAGGCGGATGAGGCCGCCATCGAGGAAGCCATGTCATCACGCATGACACAGACCCTCATGGAGTTCGGGGCCGGCTTCGCGTTCGTCGGCCGGCAAGTGCATCTCGAGGTCGGAGGGGACGACTTCTACATCGACCTTCTGCTCTATCACATTCCCACAGAGCGCTACGTGGTCGTGGAGCTCAAGGCCGGAAAGTTCAAGCCCGAGCACCTCGGTCAGCTGAACTTTTACGTCTCCGTGGTCAACGACAAGATCAGACTGCCCCGACAGCGGCCCTCCGTCGGGATCCTCGTGTGCGGGGCGAAGAACGAACACACCGTCAGATACGCCCTGGATGCAGCAGCCCAACCACTCGCCGTCACCTCCTACACCTACGACTCTCTTCCTGTGGCCGAGCAGGAGGCTCTGCCGTCGCCGGAGGCGATCGCTACGGCGCTCGAGCTCGACTCCGACTGACGGACCCAATTGTGCAGACGCTGTCTGCACAATCACCAGTAGTGACGGCTACCCGCCGCGACCACTGCAGTCCGGGAGCTATTCGGGATGACTGGGATGTGGTTGTCCGATGCGTGGCTTTGATCGACCCCTGCGCGGTCATCGTGCGGGCCCCTATGTGCAGCCTGCACGCGGTCGTCGGTGGGGACTGCCCCGAGATGCGAGGGCTCGGGGGCAGGCATTCACCGCGATACTCGGCAAGACCGGGTTTAGTCATGCCGAGTAGGGCGAAGGGTCGACTGTAGGTTGACATGACCTTGACCATCGAATCTTGCTTCGTCATGACGAGCAGGGGGAGGGGCGACGCCGCCGGGCCTCATCCTTCCCTGCGGGCCCGAACGGGTTTGGGCCTCTTTAGTGGGTGACGGCGGAGGTCTTGCGCTTTTTGGTTGTCCCCGTGGCGTCGCCGGAGAGGCGTTGTGCGAGCCAGACCGGGACAACGGATGCGACGATCAGGACCACGGCGACGACGTTGACCACAGGAGCTTGATTGGGGCGGAAAAGGTTATTGAGGATCCATACGGGCAACGTTTGCTGGCCGGCGCCGATGGTGAACGTTGTAACGATGATTTCGTCGAAACTCAGCGCGAAGGCTAGAAGACTGCCGGCGACCAGGGCTGAGCGGAGTTGGGGGAGCGTTACGAGTCTGAACGTGGTGAAGACCCCGGCCCCAAGGTCGGAAGATGCTTCCTCGAGGCTGCTGTTCGTCCTACGGAGCCGGGCGATCGCGTTGTTGAAGACGGTCACCATGCAGAAGGTGGCGTGGGCGATGATGACGGTCCAGAGGCTGAGGGAGACCCCGAGGACGGTGGTGAAAAGGTTGTTCAGGGCGATGCCGGTGACGATGCCAGGAAGAGCAATGGGCAGGATGACCAGGAGATTGATGACGTCCTTGCCAAAGAAGTCGTGCCGCTGCAGTGCGAGGGCCAGCAGAGTCCCGAGGACCAGTGAGATGACAGTGGAGATCAGTGCCACCCACAGGGAGGTAGCGAGGGCTTCCCTCACGCCCTCGGATTGGAAGGCCCGGGCCCACCATTCCAGAGTGAAACTGCTGGGCGGCCATCCGAAGCTCCGGTCGCCGTTGAAGGAATTGATGACTACCAAGAGCAGTGGCACGTAGACGAAGAGCAGAATTGCCGCGGTGATGGTGCCCAGAGTGATCCGGGCGCCTCTGGATAGTTTCACGCCGGACTCCTAAAGATTGTTCAGGGCGCCGGTGCGCCGCACGATGAGCAGGTACGCCATGATGACGGCTATGGGAATCAGTGCGACGGCCGCCGCAAGTGGCAAGTTGTTGGCCGCCCCGACGTTGGCGTAGACGACGGTCCCGAGCATCTGTGTGGTCCCGCCGACGATCTGAGCGGTGATGTAGTCCCCCAGGGTGAGTGCGAAGGTGAAGATGGTGCCGGCAATGATGGAGGGCACAAGGATGGGGAGGATGACCAGGCGGAGCGTTGCGAGTGGCTTTGCGCCGAGGTCGCTCGAGGCTTCGAGCAGGGAGTCCGGTACCCGCTCGAAGCCGGCGTGAATCGGCAGGATCATGTAGGGCAGCCAGATGTAGGCCAGGGTGATGATGACGGCGGTCTCGCTGTATCCGGGGCTGTTGATGCCCATCCATTCGAGTAGCCCTCCTTCGGCCAGGACGTTGCGCCAGGCGTAGGCCTTGACGAGGTAGCTGGCCCATAGCGGCATCACGATCGCCACGACGAGGATGCTGCGCCAACGTGCAGAGGCGACCTTTGCGATGAAGAAGGCGATCGGAAGCGCGAGGACCATATCGATGATGGTGACAAGGACAGCGATCCGCAGTGTGCGCAATGCGACGGTCTGGTAGACGGGGTCGGTGGTGACCAGGATGAGGTTCTCCAGCGTCCAGGTGGTGGACACCTTCCCGGTGAAGGTGTCCACCGTCCACAGGGCGGTGATGAGCAAGGCACTCAGCGCTGCGATGTAGACCAGGATGAGCCAGGCTGCCGGGGCGGTCAGGAGACCGGCGAGACGCAGACGCCCCCGCCGATACAGCAGCGCACTCAGCGCCCGGGACTTGGATTTCCCGGAGGCGGTGACGGCTGGGCGTGTGTCGACGGACATGTCCTATCTCTTCCTTCCGTGTTGGTGTTTGATGCTCAGCCCTTGATTTCCGTCCAGGCCTTGGTCCACTCGGAGTAGTCGGTGCACTCGACGTCCGTGCGTCCGTCGATGCATTCGGCCACGGGCGTGGTCCAGTACCAGATCTGGCTCGCATACTCCTCGTCGCCGGAGTGATAGGTCTCGCAGTGCGATGCGTCCTGGGTCAGTTCGCAGGCGGCGGGAGTGGCGGGGGATTCACCGAAGTACTCTGCGACCTGGGCGTTGATCTCGGGGCTGGCGATGTGGTCGAGCCATTTGTAGGCGCAGTTCTTGTGCTCGGATTCGGCGCCGATCATCCAGGTGTCGGACCAGCCGGTCGCGCCTTCTTCCGGCAGTACCGTCTTCACATCCGCACCATCGGCTTGCGCGATATTCGCGCCGACCTGCCAGGTCGTGCCAATGACGCTGCCGCCGCTGGCGAAGGACTGCACTTCCTTGACGACGTCGGACCAGTATTCGCCGACATGCTCGCGCTGGGCTTTGAGGAGGTCCACGGCTGCCGCCAGCTGATCGGCGTCCAGCGCGTAGGGGTTGGTGATGCCGAGTTCGGGGTTATGGGCCATCAGGTAGAGGGCTGCGTCCGCGATGTAGATGGGGGAGTCGTAAGCGGTGACTTTCCCGGAGTGCTGTTCGGCGTCCTCGAAAACGCTTCGCCACGAGGTGGGGGCGGGTGTCACCTGGTCTGCCCGGTACATCAGCACGTTCGCTCCCCAACCGTGCGGTACGCCGTAATTGACACCATCGACGGTGTTCCAGAGCTGGTCCTTCAGGAAGGGGTAAATCCCCTCGTAACTGTCGATCAGGTCGACGTTCACCGGTTCCACGTCACCGCCGGCGATGAGCCGAAGTGAAGCGTCGCCCGAGGCGGAAACGACGTCGTACTGGCCGCTGCGCATGAGCGTCACGGCTTCGTCCGAGGTGCCGAACGGCTTGAAGTCCACCATGCAACCGGTCTCTTCCTCGAACGAGGACACCCAGTCGACGGCCGGATCATTAGTGCCGTCCTCGACATAGCCGGGCCACGCGAGGACGGAGAGGCTGCCTTCGCCCTCGCCGACCTCGGCCTTCGCTGTGAGTTCAGGGGCCGCTGCCTGCCCGTCGGTGGAACTGTTGCTGGTGCCGCAGCCGGTCAGGGCGAGCAGCGTTGCAGTGGTGAGGCAGAGAAGGGGCAGAGCTGACGTGGTGCGTGCCATGGAAATGCCTTTCAGGGAGCGGGATGAGTTGTCAGGATGCTTGCGGGAGCCAGACGACGTCGTGCTGGTTCCACGAGAGGAAGGTGGGCTGGCCGACGGCGAATTCTGCGCCTCTGCTGGCGGTGACCGGTATGAGCGCTACTGCTGTGGTCCCGTCAGCAAGGCTCACCCGGACCTGCGTGGCATGACCGAGGTAGACCAGCGCGCTCACCGTCGCCTCGACGCCGGTGTCGGCGTCCTGCGAGGGGAGAGGTCGTAGCTGGATGCGCTCGGGACGTACCGAGAAGTGGTCGTTCCGGCCGTAGAGGGACTGGCTCAGAGCGGAGGAGAAGATGTTCGATGTCCCGACGAAGTTGGCTACAAATGACCCGTTGGGACGTTCGTAGATCTCCTCCGGAGTGCCTATCTGCTCGATCTGACCCTTGTTGAACACCCCGATGCGGTCGCTCATGGTGAGCGCTTCCTCCTGGTCGTGGGTGACGAAGACGAAGGTGATGCCGAGGTCCTGCTGCAGTTCCTTCAGCTCGACCTGCATTTGTTGGCGCAACTTGAGGTCCAAGGCGCCCAGCGGTTCATCGAGCAGGAGCACTTTCGGCCGCACAACCAACGCCCGGGCCAGTGCGACCCGCTGTCGTTGGCCGCCCGAGAGCTGGGACGGGCGCCGGTCCAAAAGGCTTCCGAGCTGGACCTGCTCCAACGCCTCGGCCGCCCGTTGCCGGCGAACCGCCTTGTTCACGCCTCGAACCCTCAACCCGTAGGCCACGTTCTCCAACAGGCTCATGTGCGGGAAGAGGGCATAGTCCTGAAAGACGGTGTTCACGTCCCGCTCGAACGGGGCCCGCGCGGACACGTCCCGCCCGTCGAGTTCGATGACTCCTGAGGTCGGCTGGTCGAAGCCAGCGATCAGACGAAGGACTGTCGTCTTTCCGGATCCGGAAGGGCCGAGCATGGAGAAAAACTCCCCGGACCTGATTTCGAGGTCGATGGAATCTACTGCGGTCATTTCGCCGAATCTCTTGGTAAGCCCGACCAATCGGATAGCCGGCCCCACAGACGAGGTCGTCCTCTGCGAGGTTTGAGGCATGGCTGCTGAAGTCATACAAGGCCCTTTCTCCACTGCTAATCCGGTCGCAGTCCCGTGTGAAGCCCGTCACAAGTAGGGCGTCGATGAAAGACTATAACTTCATATCTATTATGTATATGGGTCGTGCCAACTTCTCGTTACAGTGAAGTCATGGAGCAGGACCGGGCATCGTCGAGGGGTTTGTCGGCCGTCTTTGCGCCCATCCGTACCGTGGGCCTGGCCGAAGAGGTCACCCGGCGGATCGAGCAGGCGCTCGAAACAGGTCTTCTCAGAGGCGGCCAGCGGTTACCGCGGGAAGTGGAGCTCGCAGCGGCTTTGGGGGTTTCTCCCGTGACCGCTCGGGAGGCGCTGTCCATCCTTCGCGAGCGTGGACTGATCACGACGGTCCGTGGCCGTAACGGGGGGAGCTTCGTCGTTGATGGGTACCTGCCGTCCACGGTCCTGGCCATGGAAAACCTCCAGACACTGACCCGTCTACAGATCAATGACCTGGGGTTGCACTACGAGGCCATCGCTTCGGCCTGCGCCGGCATCGCTGCGCGCCGCGCCGATGAGTCCGACCTACAACATCTGCGCCAATACTTGCGTCCGCAGGAGGACACGCTCCTGTCATGGCGACTGATGGATTCGGAGTTCATGCTGGAAGTCGGCGCGATTGCCCGTTCCGCCCGCCTCGCCAGAGAGCTCGTCCGCTTACAAGCCGACCTCGGCACCCTCACCGTTCTGCCGTACACTGACGACGCCTTCCGGAAGTCCTCGGTCGAGCACAGAAACAAGGTGGCCGAAGCCATTGGCGGTGGGAACGTCCTCGTTGCCCAGAATGCGACGAGGGACCTCATTCACACGATGGTGTCCTGGCTACTCAGGCGAAGGGCCCGCGAGCTTCCGATGACGGAGGGTTAAGCATGGAAGTAACGATGGAGTTGTCACCTGCGCTGGCGCGAATCCGCACCAGCATCGACGGTGTGCAAACGGAGCTTTCCGCCTGGTCTGTTGAGTTGGGACGCCAACTGGCCGGCATCACGGGAAAGATTCACGGGTCGGCGATCGACGCCCTCGCTCTGCGAGCCGTCCAAACGCTGCTGAGCGACCCTGATCGGTTCATTGCGGGCGCAGGATTCGTCGCGGGCTCCGGCCTGGTGGCCGTCGACCAAAGCTACATCGCGTGGTGGCAGGGCCCGGACCTCGAACGCGTCGATGCCCTGGCCAATTTCAGCACGAGCGCCATGGAGCGTTACCTGCGCGCCGACTGGTTTCGTGTTCCCTACGAAACCGCACAACCGCATGTCACGGGTCCCTACATCGATTTCCTCTGCACGGACGAGTACGTCATGACTTTCACGCACCCTGTCGTCCTACGACAGGGTGGTCCTGTCATAGGAATCGTAGGAGCAGACATCTCCGTCCAGTCACTCGAACGGACACTTCTGGGACCCTTGACCGCACTCGGACCCAATGCGACGCTCGTCAACAAGGCCGGACGTGTTGTCGTCTCGGCCGCAGACGGCCTCGAACCCGGGGACCTCGTCGCCGAGGAACACCTCGCAACATCGCTCCCGATCGGCCGCCACCTCATGGTGCTGACGACCGTCATCAGCCAATGAGCCTGCAGACCGCAGAGAAGCGAACCGAGCCGACGGCCAATGAACTCACTACGGCGTTCGACCAGATCGGCTCAAGCAGCGTCGAGGAGGGGTTGTCAACTCTAGGTTGACATAAGATAGGTTATCGGTGATTGTGGGTGTGATCTGGCGGGGTTTACAGCTCTCGATTTGATGCGGGATACATGGGATCATTGAAACATGACAGCTGTAGCGGGAGCGCGCACGGACCTTCAGGCTCACCGGGATTCCATCCGGTTTCAGGAGGATCAGCTTGTGCGTGAGCTGCGGGAGATCCTGGGCGCCAAGTTGGTGGCGTATCTGGGGTCTGTAAAGGAAACCCGGGCTGTGCGTCAGTGGGCTGATGGTGAGCGCAAGCCGTCCGCGGAGGTCGTGCAGCGGCTGCGCGATGCGTACCACGTGGCGGCGTTGCTCCGTCAGCGTGATGCTGCTCCTGTCGTTCAGGCCTGGTTTATGGGTATGAACCCGCAGCTCGATGATGTGCCACCGGCACGGCTGCTGCGCGAGGGACGACTCGAGGACGCTGGCCCAGCAGTTCTGGCAGCTGCCCGCGCTTTCGCAGCAGCAGGCTAGTCCTTGCCACCCCGGACACCGACGACGATCAAGACAGCTTACACAGTCTGGCGGGTCGGCTTCTCCTCCGACCCATGGGCGTGGAGCGGTTGGCAGTACGCCACCGACGGCCGGTTTCCAGGTCGTTGGGACGACGCCGACGGTAATTTCCGCACCATCTATGCCGGCTCCAATCTGCTGGCATGCCTCCTCGAGGTGCTCGCCCACTTCCGCAAGGACGCCCACCTAGCCACTGAGCTCGAGGACATCCATGAGGACGACCTCGACAGACACTCCCATCCCACCATCAAGCCCGGGCTCGTGCCCCGGCAGTGGCTTGATCCCAGAAGCATCGCAACAGGGACACTCACCGGCACCTTCTGTGTCGTGACGGCGTCCGAGACCGTCGCGAGCCTTTACCCACACTTCATCGGGCTGGCTCTTTCCCTGGGCCTGGCCGACTTCGACGCGGCCGCATTGAAGGATGCTCGCCCACGGCAGCTGACCCAGAGCGTCGCGACCTGGCTGTACGGGAACACCGACGTCGACGGTGTCAGGTTCAGCTCCAGACACGGGGATGACCTGATTCTGTGGGCGGTCTTCGAGCGCCCCGAGGACGGACCACGATCAGCGTGCCTTACCGACGTTGAGCATCACTCGTTCACCGGCGCCGAGCCCGAGTTGATGCACGCTCTCCAACTTCTTGACCTGCAATGGGACTCAGCTTGAGCCCAAACTGACGCCCGCCGGACCATTGGTGGCAATTGTCCATCAGCCTGTTGGACAATCACTTTTCGCCCATTGGCGTCAGCGCCAAGGTGTTTGCGCCACAGGTTGTGGCGCAAACCGGCAGAGACACAGATATCTGTCCTTCTGTGTATCCGTGCCGAGGGACCCGCCAAAACTACGAGCTGCCCCTCAGATCGCGGGACGACGCGTGGAGCAACAAGGGTTCGAGCCTGAGTTGTCGTGAACTGGGCTGTCCTGACGTGGCCGTCTACCTGCTACTGCCTAGATCTGCGGACTGCAGCCCTGGCTTCCCGAGTGGGTTGGGTGGTAGGTCTCATCGGTTCCCTAGGCCATGCGCACGCCCTGCGGGAGGCCGTACCGGTTCGTCAGGCGTCCGAGCCATGACTATGTGATCGATCGCCGGCCAGCTCTCTCCCGGAATGACCCGGGGATAGGTACCAAAGGACTCGATCCGGAGCCCAGCCTCGGACAGCCATCGGTAAGCGCTCCTGGCGCTGACCATCGCCTCGTCCTCCCGGGGCGCCCCTGCGCCGGCGGTACCCTGTCCTACTTTGTGTCCGACCAGCAGGAACCTGCCGCCCGGGACCAGCCCTGCTACCGCCCGGTCGATAACCTGTTCCATCGATAATGCAGGAACGTCCAGGAAAGCAACCAGGATCAGGTCCAGGCTCTCTGGTTCAGGAGCGAAGTCACGGGCGTCAGCGTTCGTCCACGTCACGTTGTCGCTGATGCCTTCGGCGAACGCCCGTTCGCGCCCGATGCTGAGTGCTTCCTCCGAGAAGTCCAGTGCTTCTACCTGCCAACTTCGTCCGGCAAGCCATACCGCGTGCCGGCCGTCGCCGCACCCGATGTCCAGCGCCCGTCCCGGTGGAAGCTTCTCAAGTTCCTTGATGACACGGAAACTGACCGGGGCCCACCCAGCGTCGATCTCCCGATACCACCGGTCCCACTCCCCCACGTTGGGTGCGGGGAGCGCACGTCGTGTCCCCGGGTTCTTCCACGCGGGCTGCCTGCTCCCGGCCACGGTCATGACGGCGATTCCGGATGTGGGCGGCCTAGGGATTTCGGACAGTGGGCCCTCTTAAACTGAGGGTGTTACTGGAAGAGAGATCCGCTGAGATGAGTGCTTCACGACGACGTTT
>NZ_JADOUS010000013.1:0-38746 GCF_015752045.1 Arthrobacter sp. CAN_A2 | reverse complement strand
AAATGCGCGACAACCAGCCAATTCAACCAATCAAAAAACAATCGGTATCAACAAACTTGGCACACTATTGAGTTCTCAAACAACAGGAACAACCGGCACCAAACACGACCACAACAGTCACATTCTCGCTCCGGAGCAGATTTTCAAGCCTACCCGCACCCACTCCATAACCGCAAATCCGCCGATTCCCGTCATCCCCGGTCCCGTTCCAGTCCATGTGGATTGGAGGTGGGTCTTGGTTCTGAGGTTGTCGGCCGACCAGATCACTTCATCGGCGCGGATATAAACGATAGCACCGGTGGTGACCGGATGCAAAACAGCGGCGGACCCCCGAGCCGGGGTCCGCCGCTGCCGTGGTTGCGCGGGTGTCAGGAGGTGGCGGGCTTCAGGTACAGCACGCCGAGCGGTGGGACACGCACATCCCCGTAGGCGGGCTGCCCGTTGTGGGCTCCCTCGCGCGCCGTCACGACACCGGAGTTGCCAACCCCGGACCCACCGAACTCCTCCGAGTCGGTGTTGAGCACCTCGGTCCACTCACCGGCCCAGGGCAATCCGACCCGGAAGCCCTCGTGCGGGCCGCCGGCGAAGTTCGCGATGCAGACGAGCGGGTTGCCCTGGTGATCCCAGCGGATGAAGGACAGCGTGTTGTGCTCGCCGTCGTTCTCGTCGATCCACTGGAAGCCGGCAGGCTCGTTGTCACGTGCGTACAACGCCGGGGTCTCGCGGTACACGGCGTTCAGGGACCGGACGAGCTGCTGCACACCCTGATGGGACGGGGTCTCGGTCAGCCACCAATCGAGGCTGTGCTGCTCGGCCCATTCGGCCTCCTGCGCGAACTCGGTCCCCATGAAGATCAGCTGCTTGCCCGGGTGCGCCCACTGGAACGCGAGGTACGCCCGGACGTTCGCGAGCTGCTGCCAGCGATCGCCGGGCATCTTGCGCAGCAGGGATCCCTTGCCGTGCACGACCTCGTCATGGCTGATCGGCAGCATGAAGTTCTCCGTGTAGGCGTACACCATGGAGAAGGTGGCCTTGCCGTGATGATGCATCCGGTTGATCGGTTCCTCGGCGATGTACTCGAGGGTGTCGTGCATCCAGCCCATGTTCCACTTGATGCCGAACCCGAGGCCACCTGCGCTGGTCGCCCTGGTGACGCCGTCGAACGCGGTCGATTCCTCGGCCACCATGACGACTCCCGGTGCCCTCTTGTAGGCGGTCGCGTTGACCTCCTGCAGGAAGGAGATGGCTTCCAGGTTCTCCTGGCCTCCGAACTTGTTCGGACGCCACTGGCCTTCCTCCCTGGAGTAGTTCAGGTAGAGCATCGACGCGACGGCGTCGACCCGGAGACCGTCGATGTGGAATTCCTCGAGCCAGTACAGGGCGTTCGCGACGAGGAAGTTGCGGACCTCACGGCGACCGAAGTCGAAGATGAGCGTGCCCCAGTCGCGGTGCTCGCCGAGGAACGGGTCGCCGTGCTCGTACAGGGTCCCGCCGTCGAAGTTGGCCAGCGCCCACTCGTCCTTGGGGAAGTGCGCGGGGACCCAGTCCATGATCACGCCGATCCCGGCCTGGTGGAGCTTGTCGACGAGGTACTTGAAGTCGTCGGGCGAGCCGAAACGGGACGTCGGGGCGAAGTACGAGGTGACCTGGTAGCCCCACGAGCCGCCGAACGGGTGCTCGGCGACCGGCATGAGTTCGACGTGCGTGAAGCCCTGCCAGGACACGTATTCCAAGAGCTGCTCTGCCAGTTCCCGGTAGGTGAGCCCCTGCCGCCAGGATCCCAGGTGCACTTCGTAGACGCTCATGGGCCCGTTGTGCGGATCGGTCGCCGCGCGCGCCTGCATCCACTCGTCGTCGCCGAAGACGTAGGTCGACTCGACGACCTTCGAACCGGTGAGCGGGGGGATCTCGGTGCCCCGCGCCATCGGGTCGGCCTTCTGACGCCACTGCCCGTCGCTGCCGAGGATCTCGAACTTGTAGCAGGTGCCGGCACCGGCCCCGGGGATGAAGATCTCCCAGATCCCCGTGCTGCCCAGCACGCGCAGTGCGTTGACGCTGCCGTCCCAGCCGTTGAACTCGCCCATGACGCGGACCGCTCGGGCATTCGGAGCCCAGACGGCGAAGGACACACCCTGGATGTCCCCGAGGACGGACGAGTACCGGCGGACGTGCGCACCGAGCGCGGTCCACAGGGTCTCGTGCCGGCCCTCACCGATGAGGTGCATGTCGATCTCGCCCAGGGTCGGCAGGAACCGGTACGGGTCGTCGACCGTGATCGGATCGCCGTCGTAGTCCACCTCGAGCCGGTAATCGGGGACGTGCCCGGGGTTCTCGGCCGGCACGGCGCCGACCCAGATGCCGTTGTGCTCGTGTTCCAGTTCCGTGCGGCCGGTTCCCGTGACGACGACGACGGAGCGCGCGAGGCGGCGCAGCGTCCGGATGGTGACGACGTCGTTGCTGTCCAGGTGGGCGCCGAGCACGGCGTGGGGCTGGTGGTAGGAGCCCTCGGAGACCTGCTGCAGTACGGATGGCTCGACCGCCACGGGCGTGAGCCCGGCAGCCGTGCTCGGGGACGAACCCTTCGCCTCCGAGGTCATGTCCTTCGCCTTGTCGGCGATGTCCGTCGTCGCGCTCTTCGCCTTATCGGCTACTGCCTTCGCGGTGTCGGCGACGGCCTTCGCTGCCTTGCCCGCCAGGGTTTCCTTGCCTGCACCCTTGCCGGGGCCGGCCTTCTTGGGAGGATTCATGTCAGCTGCTTTCGTGGCGTCCGCACCGGGCTGTGCAGCCAGGGCGCGTCGGACATCCCGGACGGGCATCTCGACCCAGTCCGGTCTGTTGCGGACCTCGTAGACGACTTCGTACAGGGCCTTGTCGAGCCAGAGTGCGCGGAAGAGCGGACCCTCGGTGTCGACGGGCGCTCCGGCTTCCTCCGCATAGCCCGCGAGGAACGCCTCGCGGGCGGCGACGGACCACCGCTCCGTCTCGGCTGCCGCGGGCGAACCGACCGGTGCGGCGCCGCGGGACGCCGCCGCGTATTCGAGCGAGCGGACCATGCCGACGACGTCGCGCACGGGAACGTCCGGGACGCTCCGCTCGGCCGTGGGGCGGAGTGGCTCACCCTCGAAGTCGATGACGAGCCAGGTGCCGTCCGGCGCCTGCAGGATCTGACCGAGGTGCAGGTCTGCGTGGATCCGCTGCAGGGGCGGGATGTCCTCGAGCGTCTCCACGGCGCGGATGATGCGCTCGACCTCTGCACCGAGCGGTCCGACGGCGTCGCCCGCTTCCTCCCAGGCCCACCGGATGCGCGCTGCGAGGGCCTCCCTGAAGGCCTTCTTCTCGGCGTCGGTCGCCTGGCGGTGCCCGAAGGCGACGTCGAGCTGCCGGTGGATCCTCGCGACGGCCTGTCCGAGTCCGCGGGCCTCCGCGGTGAAGTCCGTGGCGGTGGACGCGGCGAGGGACGCCGTGCGCCAGGCATCGGTGCTGCCTTCCACGAAGTCGCGCAGCACGCTGACGTGCCCCGTGACATGGCGGCCGGGTTCGGCGTCGGCGGACTGCCATGTGCCCGTCACCCAGCTGAAGGTGTCCGGTGTGTCGGTGGAGCCGCCCGCGGTGAGCTGGGCGCTGAGCTCCACGTCGGGGCTGTCGCCCGCAGCGAGTACCCGGAAGAACTTGACGATCATCGAGCCGGGCCCGGAGCCGTAGATCACCGAGGTGTTCGACTGCTCGCCCTGCAGGACCTTGACGGGCTGGACGGCGCCGGGCACCTGGTGGGCCGGTGCCTTGATGGCCACACCGTTCAGGCGACCGTCCGACGTTGCGCCCGCAGTGAGCATGAAGTCCACCCAGAGGCGCACGAAGTCGGCGTCATGCGTGGCGTCGTAGGCCCACCGCGAACCCAGGGCAGGGTGGTCCACCCGGCCGATCAGGCCGGACTCGTCGCCGAGCGGTTCGCTGCGATAGCTGATCGGCACGCTGACGACGTCGGTGCGCCGTCCCGAATCGACCGCGAGGAAGTGCACCTCGAAGCCGACCGCGCCCGTCGGGTCCTCGAGGACGGTGCCGCCGACGACCGCCAGGTCGACCGACTGACCGCGCGCGGGGAACCATCGCTGCGTGGGAAGCCACGCCGTGAGGATCTCCGGGATGAACGGCGTGTGCGCCGCCGTCATCGGATCGCCTCCGGGATGGGGATGACCGGGATGGCCTGGGTGTTCGGGGAGGACGTGTTGGAACTGGCGGAGCGGACGCGGAGCCAGAAGAAGTCGTGGCTGCCGAGCGTCAGGGTGACTTCTCCGTCGTCGCCGAACGCCGGGAAGACCGAACCGCCGAACAGGTCCCGCAGGCCGCGACCGGCGAACTCGGGAAGGCGCATCCTCGCAGCGACCGGGTGCTGCGAGAGGTTGAAGACGCACAGCAGCGACTCCGCCTGCTCGCCCTCGGCGTTGCTCTCGCCGATCTCCCGGATGAAGGCGAGCACGTGCTCGGACTCGACCGCGACGTGGCGGTACGAGCCCAGGCCGAATGCGGGGTGCGTCTTGCGCACCGCGAGCATCTGGCGCACCCAGTGGAGCAGTGAGCTCGAGGTGGCCATCTGCGCCTCGACGTTCACGTGGTTGTAGTGGTAGACGAGCGACTGGACGACCGGCAGGTACAGCTTGCCGGGATCCACCGGGGAGAAGCCCGCGTTGCGGTCCGGGTTCCACTGCATCGGGGTGCGCGACGCGTCGCGGTCCTCCAGCCAGATGTTGTCGCCCATGCCGATCTCGTCCCCGTAGTAGAGGAACGGGCTGCCCGGCAGGGACAGCAGGAGGGCGTGGATGAGCTCCACTTCGGCCCGTGAGTTGTCCAGGAGCGGGGACAGGCGACGGCGGATACCGACGTTCGCCCGCATGCGCGGATCCGGCGCGTACCAGCCGAGCATGGCCTCGCGTTCCTCACTGGTGACCATCTCGAGGGTGAGCTCGTCATGGTTGCGGAGGAAGGTGCCCCACTGCGCCCCGGCCGGGATGGCGGGCGTCTCCTTCATCGTCTCGATGATGGGCGCCGCCTTCTGGTCCCGCAGCGCGTAGAAGAGCCGCGGCATGATCGGGAAGTGGAACGCCATGTGGCACTCTGGGCCCTCGGCGTCGCCGAAGTACTCGACGACCTCGTCCGGCATCTGGTTCGCCTCGGCGATGATGACACGGCCCGGGTAGGTCTCGTCGACCATCGCACGGAGCCGCTTCAGGAACTCGTGCGTCTTCGGGAGGTTCTCGCAGTTGGTGCCTTCCTCCTCGAACAGGTAGGGGATGGCGTCCGCGCGGAACCCGTCGATGCCCTGGTCGAGCCAGAACTTCACGACGTCGAAGATGGCTTCCTGCACCTTGGGGTTCTCGAAGTTGAGATCCGGCTGGTGGCTGAAGAAGCGATGCCAGAAGAACTGCCGCCGCACCGGGTCGAACGTCCAGTTGGACTCCTCGGTGTCGACGAAGATGATGCGCGCGTCCTCGTACTTCTCGTCGGTGTCGCTCCAGACGTAGAAGTCGCCGTACGGCCCCTCGGGGTCGCGGCGCGATTCCTGGAACCAATGATGCTGGTCCGACGTGTGGTTCACGGGCAGGTCGATGATGACCCGGACGCCGCGTGCGTGCGCCTCGGCGACGAGCCGCTTGAAGTCGCTGAGGGAGCCGAACTCGTCGAGGACGTCGTAGTAGTCCGAGATGTCGTAGCCGCCGTCGCGCAGCGGGGACTTGAAGAAGGGTGGCAGCCAGAGGCAGTCCACACCGAGCCACTGGAGGTAGTCCAGTTTCTCGATCAGACCCGACAGGTCGCCCGAGCCATCCCCGTTCGCATCGGCGAAGCCGCGGACCAGCGCCTCGTAGAAGACCGCCTTGCGGTACCAGAGGGGGTCGTGGGCCAGTCCAGGTGCATTGAGCTGGAAGGGGTTGGGCACTAGTGCTGCCTCCTGATTGAGAGAATGTGGGCCGGTTCCACGTGGGCGTCCAGCCGGACGTAGTTGTGCTCGCCCCAGGCGAAGGTCTGCCCGGTGATGAGGTCGTCCACAAGGAACGTACCGTCCCCGTCGAGATCGGCCGCATCGAGGCCCAGCTTCGCCAGGTCGAGCGACACCGTGCTCTCCCTGGTGCTGTGCGGATCGACGTTGACGACGACGATGATCGTGTCCTTGCCCTCCGCCGTCTCCTTGTGCTTGACGAAGACCAGCGTGGCCGGATCGGTGCTGCTGTGGATCGTCAGGTTCTCGAGGTCACCGAGCGCGGGGTGCGAGCGTCGGATGGCGTTGAGCCGCGTGATGAAGGGGGCCAGCGACCGGCCCTCGGCCTCGGCCGCGGCGTAGTCCCGCGGACGGTACTGGAACTTCTCGTTGTCGATGTACTCCTCGGCGCCCGGCCGGGCCACGTGCTCGAAGAGCTCGTAGCCGGAGTAGACACCCCAGAGCGGGCTCGCCATGGAAGCGAGCACGGCCCTGATCTTGAAGGCGGCCGGACCGCCGTACTGGAGGTACTCGGTCAGGATGTCCGGGGTGTTGACGAAGAAGTTGGGTCGGAAGTACGCCGGGGAGACCTGGCTGATCTCCGTGAAGTACTCCTCGAGCTCCGTCTTGGTGTTGCGCCACGTGAAGTAGGAGTACGACTGCTGGAACCCGGCGCGGCCCAGTGCGTGCATCATGGGCGGACGCGTGAAGGCCTCGGCGAGGAAGATCACGTCGGGGTGCTTCCTGTTCACCTTGGCGATGAGCCACTCCCAGAACTGCACGGGCTTGGTGTGCGGGTTGTCCACCCGGAAGATCTTCACGCCATGCTGGACCCACATGAGCACGATCCGCAGGATCTCCTTCGACAGGCCCCCGGGGTCGTTGTCGAAGTTGATGGGGTAGATGTCCTGGTACTTCTTCGGCGGGTTCTCCGCGTAGGCGATGGTGCCGTCGACGCGGGTGGTGAACCACTCGGGGTGCGTCTGGACCCAGGGGTGGTCGGGTGCGGCCTGCAGTGCGAAGTCCAGGGCCACCTCGAGACCGAGCTCGCCGGCGCGCGCGACGAAGGCGTCGAAGTCCTCGAAGGTGCCGAGGTCGGGGTGGATGGCGTCATGGCCGCCCTCCGCGGATCCGATCGCCCAGGGCGACCCCGGGTCGCCCGGGCCAGCCGTGAGGGTGTTGTTCGGCCCCTTGCGGTGCGTGTGTCCGATCGGGTGAATCGGCGGCAGGTAGACGACGTCGAAGTTCATGGCGGCCACGGCGTCGAGGCGCTTCGCGGCCTCGCGGAACGTGCCGGAGGTCCACTGGGCCGTCTCGGGGTCGTAGGTGGCGCCTTCGGACCGGGGGAAGAACTCGTACCATGCGGCGCGGCCGGCGAGCTCACGCTCGACGTCGATCGGGTACGCCCGGGACACGGTGACCAGCGAGCGGAGGGGCTGGCGGGCGATCGCCTCGTGGATGGGGGGTGTCAGTCCGGCGGCGAGGCGCTCGTCGACGGTCAGGGTGGCGTCGGCGAGGGTCGCGGCGGTGCGGCGGAAGAGGGCCGCATCTTTCGCGCTGCGTTCCCCTGCTGCGCGGGTGAAGAGCGCGGCGCCCTCCGCCAGCATCAGCTCGACGTCGACGCCGGCCGCGATCTTGATGGTCGCGTCATGCTCCCACGTCCCGAAGATGTCGGACCAGCCCTCGATGGTGAAGGTGTGGAGGCCCTTGGCGCGCGGGGTCAGGATGCCGGCCCAGCGGTCCAGGCCCGCGCCGACCGGCGTCATGCGGATGCGCTGCACCTCCTTGCCCCGGGCGTCGTACAGGACTGCCGATACACCCAGCTGGTCGTGGCCTTCCCGGAAGACGGTGGCGCCCACGGCGATGTCCGAGCCGGGAAGCGCCTTGGCAGGGAAGCGTCCGTCCTCGACGACGGGACTGACCGCGGTGATGGGGATGCGGCCGAACCGCAGTCCTTCGGGATAAGGGGCATTTCGGTTCTGGTCGGTAGTGGTGGTCACCCGTACGACGTTAGCGAGTAATGGGCTGAATTGCTAAGGGAGCTTTGCGTAACATCGGCGCCATTAGCACACCGAGCAAGCGTTTACGCAACGCTTCCGCCATACCGCTCGGCAAGTGCGCTAGCGTGATCGGGGTGAAGGCAATCCGCAGATTTACCGTCCGAACCGTCCTCCCCGAGAAGATCGCACCGCTCGGCAAACTCGCGGGCAATCTGCGCTGGTCGTGGCATCTGCCGACCTCGCGCCTGTTCGAGGAGATCGACCGCGCGGCCTGGGAGGAGAGCGGCCACGATCCGGTGTCCTTCCTCGGCTCGGTGACGCGCGAGAAGCTCGAGCAGCTCGCCGACGACGAGAAGCTGGTCCGGCGCATCCAGGAAGTGGGTGCCGACCTCGACGACTACCTGACGCAACCGCGCTGGTACCAGGGGCTCGGCGACGACGCTCCGCGCAGCATCGCCTACTTCTCCCCCGAGTACGGCATCAGCGCCGTCCTCCCCCAGTACTCCGGCGGCCTCGGCATCCTGGCGGGCGACCACCTGAAGTCCGCCTCCGACCTCGGCGTCCCCCTCATCGGTGTCGGCCTGCTCTACCAGTCGGGCTACTTCAAGCAGTCCCTCTCCCGTGACGCCTGGCAGCAGGAGACCTACCCCGTCCTCGACCCGGACGGCCTGCCCCTGACCCTGCTCCGCGAGCAGGACGGCTCGGCGGCGAAGGTGGTGCTGCCGCTGCCCAACGGCCGCCAGCTCTCCGCGCACATCTGGCGTGCCGACGTCGGCCGCGTCCCCCTGTTGCTCCTCGACTCGAACGTCCCGGGGAACGACGAGGCGGCGCGCAATGTCACCGACCGCCTCTACGGCGGTGGCGGCGACCAGCGGCTGCAGCAGGAGCTGCTCCTCGGCATGGGCGGCGTGAAGGCGCTGCGCATCTTCGAGCGCCTCACCGGCACACCGGCTCCGGAGGTGTTCCACACCAATGAGGGCCACGCAGGCTTCCTCGGCATCGAGCGCATCCGCGAACTCATGGACCCCTCCAACGACTCCCCGATGAGCTGGGAGGAGGCGCTCACTGCCGGCCGGGCCTCGACCGTCTTCACCACCCACACCCCGGTGCCTGCCGGTATCGACCGGTTCGACCGCGCGCAGATCGAACACTTCTTCCATGCCGGCCTCGCGCCCGCCGTGCCCACCGACCGCGTCCTGGCCCTCGGCGCCGAGAACTACGACGACGGCGACCGCACGAAGTTCAACATGGCCGTCATGGGCCTCCGCCTCGCCCAGCGCGCCAACGGTGTGGCGAAGCTGCACGGCGAGGTGTCGCGCGGCATGTTCTCCGGCCTGTGGCCGGGGTTCGACACCCAGGAGGTGCCGATCACGTCCGTGACCAACGGCGTGCACGTGCCGAGCTGGGTCGACCCCCAGATCGCGGACTTCGCCCGCGCCAACTTCGGCGCCGAGTCCGTCCTCGACCCGCAGTGGAACAAGGTGTACGACGTCCCCGACACCGACATCTGGGCGCTGCGCCGCAGCCTCAGATCCAACCTGGTGGACGACGTGCGCCAGCGCCTCCGCTCCTCGTGGAAGAAGCGCGGCGCGGCGGACGCCGCGTTGAACTGGACCGATTCCGTGCTGGACCCGGACGTCCTCACGATCGGCTTCGCACGCCGCGTGCCGACCTACAAGCGACTCACGCTCATGCTGCGTGACCCTGCCCGCCTGAAGGCCCTGCTCCTGCACGCCGAGCATCCCATCCAGCTCGTGATCGCCGGCAAGTCGCACCCCGCGGACGAGCAGGGCAAGCGGATGATCCAGGACCTGGTCCGTTTCACCGACGACCCCGAGGTCCGCCACCGGATCGTCTTCCTGCCCAACTACGACATTGCGATGGCCCGCACCCTGTTCCCCGGCTGCGACGTCTGGCTGAACAACCCGCTGCGACCGCTGGAGGCCTGCGGCACGTCGGGCATGAAGGCCGCCATCAACGGCGGTCTCAACCTGTCCGTCCTGGACGGCTGGTGGGACGAGATGTACGACGGCGACAACGGCTGGGCGATCCCGACCGCCAACAACGGGGCCTCCGCCGACGAACGCGACGACATCGAGGCGGCCGCGCTGTACGACCTTCTGGAGACACAGGTCGCCCCGCGCTTCTACTCGCAGGTGCCTGCCGAGGGAGCCGGGGCCGCCGGCCCGTCGGAGCCTTCCCGCGACGGCGTCCCGCACCAGTGGATCGCGATGATCAAGCACACCATGGCGACGCTCGGCCCCGCCGTATCGGCCGAGCGCATGCTGCAGGACTACGTGGAGAAGCTGTACCGCCCGGCCTGGCGTGCCGGTCACGCCGCGTCGGCCGACGGCTTCTCCCTCGCGAAGAGGACCGCGGCGTGGCGTTCCCGCGTGCAGGGCAGCTGGCCTGCCGTGCAGGTGGAACACGTCGATTCCACCGGTGTCACCGAGGACCCGCAGATCGGTGACTCGCTGACGGTCGACGCCTACGTGTCCCTCGGAGGGCTCGACCCGGACGACGTCGCCGTCGAGGTGGCGTACGGCCGCGCCCTCGAGACCGACGAGTTGAGCGATGTCACGGTCCGGGACCTCGAGGTCGCCGAGAACCTCGGCAGCGGCCGCTACCTCTTCCGGGGTGGCATCAGGATCGACCACTCCGGCTCCTTCGGGTACACGGTGCGCGTGCTGCCGAAGCACGCGACCCTCGTCACGAAGGCGGAACTGGGACTCGTCGTCAACGCCTGATCGCCGACCGCTCCATGCGGTGCAGGACGAAGCCCGGGACCGGATGGTCCCGGGCTTCGTCGTGAGCGGACGGTGCCCGGGACCATCAGGTCCGTGCGCGGACCGCGCCCACCCCTCGCCCGTCTGCGTCCGCGCCGGTCCGTGCCGTGCTGCGCCGGGCTGTGCCGGGCGCCCGTCTCACCACGGCGCCCGGCGAGGCAACCGCGTCAGCAGTGGTAGATACGCACCGAGTCGGCGGCGACGGTGTCGGCGTCGCCCGACCGCAGCCGCACGCGGGCAGGGGTCTGCTCCCGGGAGGCGGAGTCGAAGATCGGGCTGAACCAGCGCGGCTGTTCCTGTTCGATCCCCTGCCCCTGCAGGATCCAGGCCGAGGGCAGGTGGATGCGCGTCTCCTCGAGGGAGCCGTTGATCACGACGAGCCCGTTGACCGTACCGCCGGCCGATCCGAGGATCAGCTGCACGGTCCTGGTCCGCGGATCCTCCCACTCGTGCGCGGTCATCGGCAGCCCCGCGGCGTTGAACCACAGCAGGGTCGACTGGTCGCTGCGGGACGGGAAGGACGGCGGCTGCTGTGCCAGGAACGCCCGGCGGATGGCCAGCAGCGTGCGGGTCGAGTCGAGCAGGCGCCGGGACACGGCGTCGTCCTGCCAGTGCACCCAGGCCAGCTCGTTGTCCTGGCAGTAGGCGTTGTTGTTCCCTGCCTGGGTGCGCCCGAACTCGTCGCCGGCGGTCAGCATCGGGACGCCCAGCGAGATGAGCAGCGAGGCCATGACGTTCCTGGCCGTGCGCTCGCGGGCCGCGAGGATCGCCTCGTCCTCCGTGCGACCCTCCGCACCGTGGTTGTAGCTGCGGTTGTCGTTGTGGCCGTCGCGGTTGCCCTCGCCGTTGGCCTCGTTGTGCTTGCGCTCGTACGCCGTCAGGTCCGCGAGCGTGAAGCCGTCATGGGCGGTGACGAGGTTGACGGAGGCGAGGGCGCTGCGACCGGAGTGTGCGAAGGTATCCGCCGAGCCGGCCAGGCAGCCCGCCAGGCGGGCGGGCGAGGAACCGGTGCCGCCATGGGTCAGGGACGCGATGTCGCGGAGCCAGAAGTCACGCACCGTGTCACGGAACCCGTCGTTCCAGTCGGCCCAGCCCACGGGGAACCGACCGGTCTGCCAGCCGTGCGGTCCGATGTCCCACGGCTCCGAGATGAGCTTCGTGCCACGGAGCGCCTTGGAGGCGCCGGCTGCAACCAGGAAAGGGTGCCTCGAGGTGAAGTCGTTGTGCTCGTCGCGGGACAGCGTGACGGCGAGGTCGAACCGGAACCCGTCGACCTGGCACTCCTCCACCCAGTAGCGCAGCGAGTCCAGCGCGAACTCGACGACCCGGTGCTGGGAGAAGTCCAGGCTGTTGCCGCAGCCTGTCGTGTCCACGTAGTGGCCGGCGTGATCGTGCCGGTAGTAGTCGAGATCGCCGAGTCCGCGCCAGCAGAGGGCCGGCCGGTGCTGCTCGCCCTCCGCCGTGTGGTTGTACACGACGTCGAGGATCACCTCGAGCCCGGCCTCGTGGAGTGCCCGGACCATGCCCTTGAACTCGTCGAGCACCGCGCCCGGACCCGCGGCCCGCGCGGCGGCCGTCGCGTAGTCCGTGTGCGCCGAGAAGAACCCGAGGGTGTTGTATCCCCAGTAGTTGCTGAGGCCCAGCGGCTCGAGGTGCGGCTCGTCGAGGTGGAAGTGGATGGGCAGGAGCTCGACGGCGGTCACGCCGAGGTCGCGAAGGTACTCGACCATGACCGGATGCCCCAGCCCCGCATATGTACCCCGCAACTCTTCGGGGATGTCCGGGTGCAGCTTCGTGAGCCCCTTGACGTGGGCCTCGTAGATGACGGTGTCCCGCCACGGGGTGTGGGGACGCTCACTCGCCCCCCAGTCGAAGGCATGCTCGAGGAACACCGAGTAGTAGGAACGCGGTGTCGGCTCGTCCGCCACGGGCGTCGTGTCGACGACCTCGATCGCGCGGGAGTAGGGGTCGAGGAGCAGCTGCGCCTCGCCGACCGTCCCCGGCAGGTCCTTGCCGGTGGGCCAGAAGGCGTAGAGCGCGCCCGACGGCATCGGGCCCACGACGCCGTGGTGGACGCCGCCGTCGAGCCCTACCAGCGTCTCCGAGGTCCAGGACCCGTCAGCGCGGCGCCAGTGCACGTCGATCGACGGGATGGCCGGTGCCCACACCGCGGCATTGGCGTGGGCGTCCCGCCCCGGCGCCCCGGTGATGGCGTGGAGCCCGAGCGGGAACTCACGCGACGGGCGCGGCGACGGGGCGGGGTTCACCATCGACGGTCAGGCAGAGCGCTGGCGGGAGACCTCGTACAGCGTGATCCCCACCGCCATCGATGCATTGAGCGATTCCATGGCGGAGTCGATGGGGATGGACACGATCTGGTCGCAGTTCTCGCGCACCAGGCGGGAGAGGCCCTTGCCCTCCGAACCGACGACGATGCAGATGGGGTCGCGGCCGAGCGACAGCTCCGGGAGGGAGACGTCGCCGTCGCCGTCGAGCCCGAGGACGAAGATGCCCTTGGACTTGAGGGACTTCAACGCGGAGTTCAGGTTGCCGACGCGTGCGACCGGGACGCGCACCGCGGCACCCGCGCTGGTCTTCCAGGCCGATGCCGTCACGCCGACGGCGCGCCGCTCGGGAACGATCACGCCGTGGCTGCTGAAGGCCGACGCCGAACGGATGATGGCACCGAGGTTGCGGGGGTCGGTGATGCCGTCCAGCGCGACGAAGAGCGGCGCGTTCCCGACGTGTCCGCGCCGGTACCGCTCGATGGTCTCGTCGACGAGGTCGAGTGCGTCCGCGTACTCGTAGGGCGGGATCTGCAGCATGAGGCCCTGGTGCACCGCGCCGTCGGTCATGCGGTCCAGTTCGGGCTTGCCGGTCTCCATGACCGGGATACCGCGCTCGGCCGCCATCTTCAGGGAGTCGCGGACGCGGTCGTCCATCTCGATGCGGATGGCGACGTGCAGCGCCTTCGCCGGGATGCCCGCGCGGAGCGCCTCGACGACCGAGTTGCGGCCCGTGACGACCTCTTCGGCCGCCTTGCCCTTCGTGCGGCCGGTGCCGGCACCCTTGCCGCCGGCCCGCTTCGCCGCCGAACGCTCCGACAGCTCCTTGTTCTTGAACGACTTGTGGTACGGGCGGTCCTCCGCCTTGGGAGTGGGGCCCTTGCCCTCGAGCGACTTGCGTCCGTGGCCGCCGGTGCCGATGGTGGGGCCCTTTTTCGTTTTGCGAACCGCGCCTGGACGTCCGTGACTGGCCATGGAAGAACACCTTTATATAGAAGAAGAATCGACTCCAGTTTACGCGGAGCGGATCGACTGCCTCGGCACACACCGTCCCGGCGTCGTCCGGACGTGGGCCGACGGTGTCGGGAAGCCCCCGGGCTAGTCCCCGGACAGCGACCAGCTGGCGCCGTCGGCGGAGTCCTCGAGCGTGATCCCGGCGGCTGCCAGGGCGTCGCGGATGCCGTCCGCCCGTGCCCAGTCCCGGGCGCTGCGGGCGGCGCTCCGTTCGGCGATGCGGTCGCTGACGAGGGCGTCGAGTGCGGTGGCTGCCGCCGTGTCGCCGACCGTGACCGGGGCTCCGGCGTCGTCGAGTCCGAGCACCCCGGTCATGGCGACGACGGCGGCGAGGGCGCCGCGCACGGCGTCGTCGTCGCCCTCGGCGAGGCGGGTGTTGCCGCTGCGCACCATGGTGTGGAGCACCGCGAGGGCCTGGGGCACGTTGAGGTCGTCGTCCATCGCCTCGGCGAAGGTCGTGGGGAGGTCCGCCGGGGAGAGCGCTCCTCTCTCGGGGGCTCCGACGCGCGCGGACGCCTTCGCGATGAAACCGTCGATGCGTGCCACGGCGGCGGCCGCCTCCTGCAGCGAGGTCTCGCGGTAGTCGAGCACCGAGCGGTAATGGGCCTGGCCGAGGTAGTAGCGCACCACGCGGGGACCGGCGGCGTCGATCATCTCCTGCGGGCTCACGGTGTTGCCGATCGACTTCGACATCTTCTCGCCGCCGTAGGTGACCATCCCGTTGTGCATCCAGAAGCGGGCGAACGCGTGCCCCGCGGCCTGGGACTGCGCCATCTCGTTCTCGTGGTGGGGGAAGCGCAGATCCAGCCCACCGCCGTGGATGTCGAATTCCGTGCCGAGGTACTTGGTCACCATGCTCGAGCATTCGAGGTGCCAGCCGGGGCGGCCCGCACCCCATGGGCTCGACCAGGACGCCGTCTGCGGGTCGGATTCCTTGGAGCCCTTCCACAGCGCAAAGTCGCGCGGATCCTTCTTGCCTCGCGGGTCGGCGTCGGGGGCGGCCTGCATGTCGTCGATGTCCTGCCGCGTCAGGCCGCCGTAGGCGGGCCAGGAGCGGACATCGAAGTAGACGTCGCCGGAGCCGTCCGGTGCAGCGTAGGCGTGGCCGCGGTCGATGAGGAGCTGGACGAGGGCGTGCATCTCCGGGATGTGGCCCGTGGCCCGTGGCTCGTAGGTGGGAGGCCGGACGCCGAGCGCCGAGTACGCCCGGTGGAACTCCTGCTCGAACCGGAAGGCCAGTGCCCACCACTGCTCCTCCGGCACGAGGGACGGGTCCTCGTCGGTCGCCCCGGGACGGAACGAGTCCTGGGACCGGGCGAGGATCTTGTCGTCGATGTCCGTGACGTTCCGGACGACGGTGACGCGCAGGCCCCGTGCCTCGAGCCAGCGCGTGAGCTGGTCGAAGGCGATGGCAGACCGCACGTGCCCCACGTGGGGCATGCCCTGCACTGTGGCACCGCAGTAGTAGAGGCTCGCCCTGCCCGGTTCGAGGGGTTCGAAGGGGCGCACCTCGGCGCGGGCGGTGTCATAGAATCGCAGGCTCACCGGTCCAGATTACCCGGCGGCGGGCCTCATTCTCCCGGAGCGGGAGGCGTCGCCCGTGAAGCGGACCGGACGACGACGGCGGTGGCGATGGCCGCGACACCCTCCCCCCTGCCTGTGAGGCCGAGTCCGTCGGTGGTGGTGGCCGAGATGCTCACGGGCGCCTGGGCGGCGTCGGAGAGCACTGCCTCCGCTTCGGCCCGGCGGGGTCCGAACTTCGGGCGGTTGCCGATCAGCTGGACGGCGATGTTGCCGATGTCAAACCCCGCCTCCCGCACGATCGCCGCGGCGGCCGAGAGGAGGGTGTGGCCCGAGGCCCCGGCGTATTCGGGGCGGTCGGTGCCGAAGTGCGTCCCGAGATCCCCGACGCCGGCGGCCGAGAACAGGGCATCGGCGGCCGCGTGGGCCACCACGTCGCCGTCGGAGTGTCCCGACAGTCCGCGCTCCCCCTCCCACAGCAGGCCGGCGAGCCAGAGCGGGGCCGTCGGCGCTGCGGTCCCAGGGCCGGTTCCGGCCGCTCCCCCGGTTCCGGCATGGCTCCCGGTCGGGCTCGCGGCCTCGGCCTCGGGCGCATAGGCGTGGACGTCGACGCCGATCCCGGTGCGGGGAAGGTGGAGATGATCACTCAGGTACACGGCTGCTCCTGCCGGTGGTCGGGATGGTGCTCGGGTCCGGGCGGATGCGGCTGTTCCCGGGGCCGGGTCGGCTGCGTCCGGCTCGCCTCGCACGCCGGGCGCGTCCGGCCGGCTCGGGTCCGGGACGGACGCGACGGCGTTGCCTGCTGTCCGTTGTGCGAGGACTGCTTCGGCGATGACGAGGTCGAGCGGCGTCGTGACCTTGAACGCGAGGGAGTCGCCGTCGACCACGCGTACCGCATGGCCCAGTGCTTCCATGAGCATGGCGTCGTCCGTGACGCCGGGGTGCGCTGCGGCGTCGCCGGCATGGGCCGCGCGGAGGGCACCGGCGTCGAACCCCTGCGGAGTCTGGACAGCCCGCAGCCCGGCGCGATCGGGGGTAGCTGTGACGAGGTCGCCGTCGACCACCTTGACCGTGTCGACCACCGGCAGGACGGGGATGACAGCCGGCGCCCCCTCCGCGACGGCGGTGGCGACCCGCCGGAAGACTGCAGGGGGCGTGAGGGCCCGCGCGGCGTCGTGGACCAGCACGACGCCGACCGTCGTCGGCAGGGCGTCGAGCCCGGCACGCACGGACGCCGTCCGCGTCGGGCCTCCCGCCACGGCAGAGATGCGGACCGGCGTGTGTGCCCCGGCGTCGTCGTGCGCGCTCCCCGCCGCGTCCGAACCCACCTCCGAAGCACAGCCGCTGCTGCTGGCGGCGAGTTCGGCTGTGGGTCCGGCACCCCCGTACGCGGGACCGGCACCGCTGCGCGTGGCCGCCTCCGTGACGACGGCGGCCAGGACCTCGTCGCCCTCGGGAAGCACCACGACGACGGCGGTGGCGACGCCCGACAGGAGCACGGCATCCAGTGCGTGGTCCAGTAGGGTGCGTCCGCCGCACAGGACACGGGCTTTGGGGATGCCATGGCCGAGGCGTTGCCCGGAGCCGGCGGCGACGATGACGACGCCGACCTCGGCCGGGGTGGGGGGCTGGGGATTCATCTCGGGCACTCCGTCACCCTATGACAGGGCAACAAAAAAGAGGGACCCGGGGGTCCCTCTTTCGTGGTCGGCCCGTCTCCTAGGAGGCGAGGACCTCGTCGAGAACACTTGCAGCCTTCTCTTCGTCGGTCTTCTCGGCCAGTGCGAGCTCGGAGATCAGGATCT
This sequence comes from Arthrobacter sp. CAN_A2, assembly GCF_015752045.1. Lineage (NCBI taxonomy): Bacteria > Bacillati > Actinomycetota > Actinomycetes > Micrococcales > Micrococcaceae > Arthrobacter > Arthrobacter sp. CAN_A2. The sequence goes on along the minus strand of NZ_JADOUS010000013.1, from coordinate 21,364 downwards.
GCCGCGCCTTGGCGAGCATCCTCTTCTCGCCGGCTGACAAGCCGCGATCGTGATCGCGGCGCCAGAGGTCGCGTACTACCTCGGCAACCTTGATGACATCGCCGGAGGCGAGCTTCTCGAGGTTTGCCTTGTAGCGGCGCGACCAGTTGGTCGGCTCTTCGGTGAACTCGGCACGCAGGACGTCGAACACATGCTCGAGGCCCTCCTTGCCCACCACGTCGCGAACCCCTACGAGGTCAACGTTCTCTGCTGGTACTTCAATCGTCAGATCACCCTGCGCCACCTTGAGCTTGAGATACATCTTCTCTTCGCCCTTGACGACGCGCATCTTGATCTCTTCGATCTTCGCTGCACCGTGGTGCGGGTAAACAACTGTTTCGCCGACCTCAAAAACCATGTGGACTTTCCCCTTTCCCGGGAATCAGTTTATCACGGCAACGACACGCCGATGGGCGCGTTTTCGCAGGTCAGAGAGCCGGAACACGCTGAAGTGGCTATCATTCGCCTCTTGACGGACCGAGCTTTAAGTGATCCTGTCCTGATGCTCGGGTGAAACCGAGACCACGATCGGACGGCGTTGCCGATAGTCTGTCCTGTAGGTCCCCTCCGGATTCCGTCCCTGCCCACCTGTTGAACCCCAGGAGTTTGTGCTGTGAATTTTGCACCGAAGAACCGAGTGCAGCAGTCCGTTGCTGCCGGCGCCGTGCTGGTCATGCTGGGCGTCTCCGGCTGCAGCTTCACCTCCGAGCAGTCGACGACGACGCAGTACGCGGCCTCGGACGGCATCGTGAAGGACCTCGGACCAGTCCTGCTGCGCAACCTCCTGATCGTGGGCAGCGAGGACGAAAGCGCGGGTCGGCTCGTGGGCACCGTGTTCAACACCAGCGATCAGCCCGTGGACCTGTCCATCCGGGCAGGCGGGGCTGAAACCAGCATCACCATCGAGGGAGACGGCGAGTTCAGGTTCGAGGAGGAGACTGCGGACGACACCACCCTCGAGGGGTTGGAGGACGTCCCGGGCTCCCTGGTCGACGTCGACTTCGAGGTCGACGGCGAACAGGCGACTTTCCAGGTGCCCGTACTCGACGGGACCCTCGCGGAGTACCGCGACTTCGTTCCCGGCGGCTTCACCCCGCGGCCGAGCGAGCCCGCAGCGACCGAAGAGGCAGCCGAAGGCGAGTAGCCTGCAGCCCCTGGACTGCCCGTACCCGATCGATCGGGTACGGGCAGTGTCATGTCGGGGGTCCTCCTGCGCCGACCCGCCGCGAGGAACGACGACAGCGCAGCCTGGCAGCCGGCGTCCACTGACCTGTCGCCCCACCGACCTGTCGCCACGCCGGCCTCTCGCCTAACGGAGGCAGGAGACCGGCCGGTCGAGGGCCTGCGGCTCAGGGCTCGAACTTGTAGCCGAGCCCTCGTACGGTGATGAGGTACCGCGGATTCGAAGGGTCGGGCTCCACCTTGCCGCGCAGCCTCTTCACATGGACGTCCAGGGTCTTGGTGTCCCCCACGTAGTCGGAGCCCCAGACCCGGTCGATGAGCTGGCCGCGGGTCAGGACCCTGCCCGAATTGCGGAGCAGCATCTCGAGCAGCTCGAACTCCTTCAACGGGAGGGCCACCTGGTTGCCATCGACACTCACGACGTGCCGCTCGATGTCCATGCGGACCGGACCGGCCTGGATGGTGTTCGAGATGAGTTCCTCTGGTTCACCCTGGCGCCGCAACACGGCACGGATCCGGGCGACGAGTTCGCGGGAGGAGTACGGCTTGGTCACGTAGTCGTCGGCCCCCAGCTCGAGGCCCACCACCTTGTCGATCTCGGCGTCCTTCGCGGTCAGCATGATGACCGGGACGCTGGAACGCTGGCGGAGCTGCCTGCAGACCTCGGTACCGGGCAGCCCCGGCAGCTGGAGGTCGAGCAGGACGAGGTCGGCGCCCGAGCGGTCGAACTCGGTGAGGGCGTCGAGGCCGTTGTCCACGACGGACACCTCATAGCCTTCCTTGCCGAGGAGATAGGACAGCGGGTCGCTGAACGACTCCTCGTCCTCAACGATCAGAATTCGACTCAAGCCTTGACTCCCTGCTCATGGGCAGCGCTGCTGCCCTTCTTCCCTGGTTTCCGCTCGGACGACGGGCCGGCACCGTTGCCGGCGTCGCCCGAGGCGGCGCTGTTGGTCGCGACGTCGTCGTCCACGCTCGCCTCCATCTCGGGCAGCCGGACAGTGAACGTACTGCCCTGCCCGGGCTGCGACCACACGGTGACCTCGCCGCCGTGGTTGGACACCACGTGCTTGACGATGCTGAGCCCGAGGCCGGTGCCACCGGTCTGGCGGGACCGGGCGGCGTCGATCCGGTAGAAGCGCTCGAAGACGCGTTCCTGTTCCTCGGGCGTGATGCCCACGCCCTGGTCAGTGACCGAGACCTGCGCGAGGCCGTCGCGGGAGCGGAGCCCGACACCGACCCTCGTGCCCTCGGGCGAATAGCGGATGGCATTGTCGATGAGGTTGCGGAAGGCCGTCATCAGCAGATCACGGTCGCCGTGCACCGGCGCGGAGACCGATCCGCCGACCACGATCTCGATCTGCTTGCTCTCGGCAGGCAGCTTGTTGCGGTCCACCGCTTCGGCGACGACGGAATTGATGTCCACCGGCTTGCCGCGGCGGACGACGTCCGCCCCCTGGAGGCGGGAGAGTTCGATGATGTCCTGCACGAGCGCTGACAGCCTGCCGGATTCCTTGTGCATGCGCTGGGCGAATCGACGGACGGCCACTTCGTCCTCGGCGGCGTCGTCGATCGCCTCGGCGAGGAGGGAGATCGCCCCCACGGGTGTCTTCAGCTCGTGGGACACGTTCGCGACGAAGTCGTTGCGGATCTCCTCGGTGCGGGTGATCTCCGTTCGGTCGTCCGCGAGGATCAGGATGTATTCAGCGCCGAGGGCTGCGACGCGGACCTGGACCACGATGGTTCCCTGGCCGAGGGGACCGCGTGGGAGTTCGAGCTGCTGCTGCTCGATCACGCCGTCGCGCCGCACTCGGGCGGTCAGATCAAGGAGCTCGGAGTGGACCACGGTATGACCGCGGACGAGGCCGAAGGCGTAAGCCGCAGGACTGGCGCGGACGACGCCGTCGATCGCGTCCACGATCACGTACGCCCTGCCGATGATGGAGAGGACCTCCGCTGCGCCGTCGGGCAGGGAGGGTTCGTCCTCGTAGAGGAGTCGGAGCCGTTGCACCTCGCTCGCGCGGAACGCCGCCATGCCGGTCACGCCGAGGGCCAGGCCTACCAGCCCGGCCACGAGCGTCAGGAGAAGGGGGTCCACGGACCTAGCTTATGCGCTGGCATTTCCGGTCCCGTGCCGTCCGGTGGCATTGGGCAAGGGGTTCAACTAACGTTCACACAAAGCGGAGAAACAGTTCACCGCTGGCTGGAAGGGTCGTCGGCAGAACTGTGGGAACGGTTCGATTCGAAACTTCCAGGGAAGGACGCCCACGTGCGTAAGGTTTTTCAGGCCGAGCTCCACCAGATCGGCGAGGAGCTCATCGAGATCTCCCGACTGGTGACCGAGGCCATCGAGAAGGCCAACAGCGCCTTCCAGGGCGCCGACACCGAGCTCGCGCAGGAGGTGATCGCCGCCGACGCGCGCATCGACTTCCTCCAGAACTCGCTCGACGAGCGGGCCATCGACATCCTCGCCCTCCAGGGCCCGGTGGCGTCCGATCTCCGCATGATCGTCGGGGCGCTGCGCATGAGCGCATCGCTCGAGCGCATGGGCGACCTCGCTCGCCACGTGGCCCAGCTCGCCCGGCTGCGCTTCCCCGCGAATGTGATCCCGGAAGGCATCCGCGCGACCTTCGACGAACTCGCCGAACTCGACGTGCAGATCGCAACGAAGGTCAAGGAGCTCCTCGAGACACGCAACCTCGATCTGAGCAATGAGATCGGCGCCGCCAACGCGCGGGTCAACGAACTGCATGCCAGCGTCTTCAAGGCGGTTGCGGCCGACGACTGGACCGAGAGCGCACCCACGACCGTGGACGTCACCCTCGCCAGCCGCTACTACGAGCGCTTCGCGGATCACGGCGTCTCGGTGGCCCGGAAGGTCACCTATCTCGTCACGGGAGAATGGCATCCCGTCGCTCCGCTGAACTGACTCTGCCCAGTACCGACGAACGACGGCGGCCCCGAGAGGGACCGCCGTCGTTCTGTTCGTGCGGGTACTGAGGTGCAGTGACTAGTGCTTGCCCTGGTTCGCGACGGCCTCGATCGCGGCGGCCGCGGCATCGGCGTCGAGGTAGGTGCCACCAGCCTTGACGGGCTTGAGGTCGTCGTCCAGCTCGTACACGAGGGGGATGCCCGTGGGGATGTTCAGCGAGGCGATGTCCTTGTCGCTGATGCCGTCGAGGTGCTTGACGAGGGCCCGGAGCGAGTTGCCGTGGGCTGCGATGAGCACGGTCTTGCCGGCCCTGATGTCCACCGTGATGTCCGATTCCCAGTACGGCAGGAAGCGCTCGAGGACGTCCTTCAGGCACTCGGTGCGCGGCACGGCGTCACCGAGATCGGCGTAGCGGGGATCGTCGGCCTGCGAGTACTCGCTGGCGTCGTCGAGCGGGGGCGGCGGTGTGTCGTAGGACCGGCGCCATTCCATGAACTGCTGCTCGCCGTACTCCGCGAGGGTCTGGGCCTTGTCCTTGCCCTGCAGCGCTCCGTAGTGGCGTTCGTTGAGCCGCCAGTTCCTCTTGACGTCGATCCAGCTGCGGTCCGCCGCTTCGAGGGCGAGGTTGGCGGTGATGATGGCGCGCTTCTGCCGGGACGTGTACACGATGTCGGGAAGGATGCCGGCTTCGGTCAGGAGGTGACCGCCGCGGGTTGCTTCCTCGCGTCCCTTCTCCGTGAGGGCGACATCCACCCAGCCGGTGAAGAGATTCTTCTCGTTCCATTCGCTCTGCCCATGGCGCAGCAGGATCAGTGTGTAGGTCATGGTTCTAGTCTGCCGTATCGTCCTGCGGCGGTCATGCGGCCGTGTCGTGTGACAGCGGGGCTCCCGCGGGGGCCCTCGGGGTCCGGGGTCTTTGCGCAGGCGTGGGTGCGCTCGGGGCATACGTGCGGGCCCGGGCCATCCGCGCAGACCCGGGGCAGTGCAACCCTTGGGGTCCGCCCAGACCCGGGGACGCCGGTGTGCGGCCGGCTGCCCGGCGCAGCGGCCCTCCTGCTGTGCCCTAGTGTTGATGGGTGCCTCCGCGTCCCCGTCACCCCAAGCCCCTGGGGACCATCACCCGCGGCACCACCAACCCCAACCGCCTGCGCCGTGTCGATCGGTGGCTCGCCGGCTCCCATGGTTCCCGTCTGCGCCGCGCCGCTGATCCGCTCGTGGTCGACCTCGGCTACGGTGCGGCGCCCGTCACCGCCGTCGAGCTGTTCACCCGTCTACGGTCGGTGCGCCACGACGTCGAAGTGGTCGGGATCGAGATCGACCCTGCGCGCGTGGCGGGCGCAGAACCTCTGGCGCGCCCCGGTCTGAGCTTCCGGCAGGGCGGTTTCGAGCTGCCGCTCGCCGGTCGGCGGCCCGTCATCGTGCGCGCGTTCAATGTGCTGAGGCAGTACGGCGAGGACGAGTACGGGGCCTACTGGGACGAGGTGCGTTCGCGCCTGGCGCCGGATGGCCTGCTGATCGACGGGACGTGCGACGAGATCGGGCGCCGCTCGACCTGGGCGGCCGTGGGGCCGGCGGGGCCGGAGTCGCTGAGCATCTCCCTGCGGTTCGGTGCGTTCGCGCTCCCGTCCGACGTCGCCGAGAGGCTGCCGAAGGCGCTGATCCACCGGAACGTGGAGGGCGAGCGGGTGCATGGATACCTGCAGGCGCTGGACCGGGCGTGGCTCGACGCCGCGGCCCTCGCGTCCTTCGGCAACCAGCAGCGGTGGGTGGCGACGTGCGCGGCCATGAGGGCGGCCGGCTGGCCGGTGCACGACGGGCCGTCGCGTTGGCGCCTGGGCGAGCTCACCGTGGCCTGGGATGCAGTCGCCCCCGGCTAGGGCTGGTGCTACCAGGGGCCGTAGGGGCCCTGGTTTCCACCGCGTCCCGAAGTCTGGCTGACCGCCGGCTTGACGTCGGCGAGGTACACACAGGCTGCGATGATGGCGACCAGCTGGAAGAGGTTGAAGCCACCCCGGCTGCTGAGCGCCGACAGCAGGCCGACGACGACGGCACCGCCCGTGAGGGCAAGCCAGAACCCCTTGGTCCGCTTGAAGGCGGCTTCGAAGGCCGTGCCCGGACGCCGCACGCAGTCGGCGAGGGCCCACACCTCGATACCGAGGGCCACGATGCCGAGGGCGAGGTACAAGTAGTACTGGATTGCGTAAACGAGAGCCACAGGATCAGCTTAGCGGGCTCGCCTCGGACGCGGTGCGGATGACGGCGCAGTCGGGGCGTCCGGCTCGTCAGGCCGTCGGCCCGGAACCCGTCGTCGTTCCCATCGTGTCCACCGTTGCGCCCGTTATCGGACTGGAACCTCTATCCCGCCCACCGAAAGGCTGGCATCGCCCGTCGTATCCGCCGTTGCGCCCGTTATCGGGCTGGAACCTCCGTCGTGTCCGTCGTGCCCGTCGTCGTGTTGGTGGGGTACCTGCCCGATGCGTGCCGCAGGGCCTTGTCGAGGTCTGCCCACAGATCCTCGGGGTTCTCGATACCGACGGACAGGCGGACGAGTGCTTCGGGGACGGTTTTCGGCTCGGCGGGCTGGCGGCGGCGCCGTTCGATGAGCGATTCCACGCCGCCCAGCGAGGTCGCCGGAAGCCAGAGGCGCACGGAGGCGACGAGCGCGTCCGCCGTCTCGACGTCGTCGAGCTCGATGCTGACGATCCCGCCGAAACCGTCGAACTGACTGGCGGCACGCGCGTGCCCTGGATCGGAGGGAAGACCGGGGTACCGTACGCGGCGGACACCGGGGTGGTCGACGAGGCGGTGCGCGAGGGAGGCCGCCGTGGCCTGGCTGCGCTCCATGCGGAGTGCGAGCGTGCGCAGTCCGCGCAGCGCGAGCCAGACTTCGAAGGGTCCTGCGATAGCGCCGTGGAGGGTGCGGTGCGCCAGCAGTCGCTCGCGCAGCGCCGGGTCGGTGGTGACCAGTGCGCCGAGGACGACGTCGGAATGCCCAGCCAGCCACTTCGTGACGGAGTGCAGCACGACGTCGACCCCGGAGGCGAGGGGCCGGTGCACGATGGGCGTGTTGAAGGTGTTGTCGGCGACGACGATCGCGCCGGTCGCATGGGCCGCCTCGGTCAGGACGGCCAGCTCGGCGACCTCGAGCATCGGGTTGGTGGGACTCTCGAGCCACAGCATCACCTGGCCGGCGTCGAACCGTGCGGCGAGCGCGGAGAGCTCCTCGATGACGCCTGCGGTGTCCGCCACGTCGACGGTGCGCAGCTCGAACCGCCCCTGTGCTGCGAGATCGGCGGCGAGGCTGAGCGACCCGGCATAGGCATGCCGCGGCATCACCACCGCTCCCCCGGTCGGGACGAGGGACAGCGCGGCTGCTGCTGCGCCGAGGCCCGACCCGAAGACGAGGGCCGGCAGGCCTGCTCCCTCGAGTGCGCCGAGCGCTTCCTCGAATGGATCCCAGGTCGGGTTGGAGCCACGGGCATAGACGCGGTCGCCCTGTACCGGGGCGCGTGTCTCGTGGTAGGTCGTGGAGAGCACGATCGGCGCGTTGACCGGGGCGTCGTGTTCGCGGGGAGGTCGGCCCGCCGCGACGGTGAGGGTGTCCGGGGCAAGCCCGGCGTGCAACAGGTCCTCGCGAGATGTCGTCATGGGGCCAGCGTAAGTCGGGACGGCGCGCGCCTGGAAAAGAGGGAGGTCATATTGGTCCGCGCCGTGTGGTCCCCCCGCCCGCCTCACCCGCCCGCCCGCCCGCTCGCTCGTCACGACGTCGCGCCAAGTGTGAGTTCCCGGTGCCTGTTCCGCCGTGGCGTGCGATCGGGGTCGAGGTAGGGCGGTGGCGTGAACCAGGGGATGCCGTGTTTCGTCTGGATGGTCCAGTTGCCCCGCTCGATGAGCCGGTGGTGGAACGAACACAGGAGGCACCCGTTGGAGACGTCCGTTGTCCCACCGACCGCCCACGGCGTGATGTGGTGCGCCTCCGACCAGACCGCAGGGACGGTGCACCCGGGGAAGGCGCACCCCCTGTCCCGGGCGACGAGTGCTCGCCGCTGCGCCACACCGAAGAGCCTTCGGGCACGACCGACGTCGAAGATTTCTCCATGTCCTCCCAGAACGATGGGGATGATGTCCGCATCACACGCGATCTTGCGCACGGTATGCGCAGTGACCGGACCCCCGAAGACGCTGTAGCCGCCCCCGGGATGCGGTCGTGAGACACCGGATGGGTCGATGAAGCCATCAGTCCCGGCATGGCGCTTCGACTGGTCATCCTGCCCGTCCTGCCATGGGTTCGCGTGCGCCCACCGACCCCCCTGCCGAGAGCGCCCGTCCTGCCCGTCATCCCTCGAATCGGCAGCCCGCCCGGACCACCCATGGGCTATTCTGCGGAGCACTCCACCGTCGTGCAGCTCCTCGACCAGAGCCCGATAGTCGATGGTGACCATCACCTGGGGCCGATGGCCGCCGGTGGCCGGCAGAGTATCCGTGGCCAGGGCAACCTGACAGGCACCGACCAAGCCGTCGAGGTGGCGTTGGGCCCGGGTCCTGCGCTCCCAGTCGGGCACGGAGTCATCCGGCGCCGTATCGCCCGGGGTCCCGCAACCCGGGACGGCGCCGCCCGGCCCGCTCGCACCCGGCACGCTTTCACGCCGGTCGCCGGCGCAGGCAGCGCCGCCCGGGTCATCTGGGCCGCCGGCCCTGGCCTCACCTCGCGGATCGAGTCCTCCTGGACCACCGCGCTCCCCCGCCGTTCGCGGGTTGGTGGCGATGTTCATGACGGTGAGGAGGTATTCGAACTGTTCGTCATCCGCCGCGACCTCGAGCCGGTGCAGCCCACGACGCCGACCCCGCAGGAACACGCCCTGCTGCGCCTTCAGCAGCCCCTCCGAGGGTTCGGCCCCGTCAGGATCGAGGGCTGCCTCCCAGCGTCGGATGACCACGTTCACCAGATCCGCATCGGATTCCGTGGCCTGCGCGGCCAGGCCCTCCTCCATCGCCTGGAGCTGCACGCCCGAGGCGACGGGCCGGACCCGTTCCACTGCATCGCTGATCCGGGTGGCGGTGTACGAACTGATCACGCCGGCCCTGAACGCGCCCCCGACGGCTTCGAGCATGGCAGGGCAGGTCTCACCCGTGACCGATTGCCGTGAAAGCACCCACTTCCCCAGGCGGATCCGCCGCTGCGCCTCCAGTCGCGTGATGCCCAGTCGGGCACGAAGATACTCGGCAGTGTCCCTGAACTCGTGACTGTCGCCGGGAACGGCCGGAGGACCACACCGGTCCAGCCCCCGGCGGGTTTCCCCGACCCTCGCGATCTCCTGCTGGTCAGCCGCGGCCGCACCGACGACCTGCAGGTACTCGACCAGCCGGGCAACGTGCTCGACAGCACCCAGCGCAGTAGCGAGACCGGCGGTGGAGGCCGGCCCGGCTCCCGTCCCGAACTGCTCGGCGATGGACACCAGGTGGGACCGCACAAGGCCCAGGGCCTGCACCGTCGTCGATTGCTCCTCTGCTACTGCTGTCGCCATGGGGAAAGCGTATTAGTACACGCGTTCGAATTATGAGGAACGGGCTGGTATGTGGACAACTTCCGTCCACCCTCTACGGGACGGGGTGCGCAGCACGCAACGCCGATCCCGTGGCCTCAATGTCACGGGCAATCGGTAGGCTGGGCGCGTGACCTCTCCCCTCCCGCACGGGCTTCCCGGGCTCTTCATCGCGCTCGAAGGCGGCGACGGCGCGGGCAAGTCCACGCAGGCCGCACTGCTCTGCACGGCTCTCGAAGCCGGCGGGCACACCGTGGTCCGCACGCGTGAGCCGGGAGGCACCCCCATCGGCGAGAAGCTGCGCTCGCTCGTCCTCGAGCACGGACACGGCGAGATCGATGCGCGGACCGAAGCCCTCATGTTCGCCGCCTCGCGGGCGGCCCACGTGCATCAGGTGATCGTGCCGGCGCTGCAACGCGGCGACGTCGTCGTGTGCGACCGATTCATCGACTCGTCGGTCGCCTACCAGGGTGCAGGACGCGGTCTGGGCACACAGGCCGTCCTGGACGTGAACCTCTGGGCCACCGACGGGCTCCGCCCCGACCTCACCGTGCTGCTCGACGTCGAGCCCGCGGAAGGCCGAACCCGCCGCACCACCGGTGCGGCTGCCGAGGACCGGCTCGAGTCGGAACCCGACACCTTCCACGCCAGTATCCGTGCGGCCTTCCTGGATCTCGCCCGCGCGGAACCCGACCGGTACCTCGTCCTGGCCGCGTCGGGCACGCCGGAGGATCTTCACCGCTCCATCCTCGGCGCCCTCCCCCGGGTCTCGGCATGAGCGCCGTGGCGCACGGCCTTCCCGCCTCCGGCGTGTGGGCCGACCTCCGCGGACAGGAACAGGTGGTCGAGCAGTTGCGCCGTGCCGCACAGTCCGGCACACCGACGCACGCCTGGCTCTTCACCGGTCCGCCCGGCTCCGGCAGGTCCAACGCCGCCCGCGCCTTCGCTGCTGCCCTGCTCTGCGAGCGGGAGGCCCTGAGCGAGAGGGGATGCGGCACGTGCAAGGCCTGCCGGACCGTCCTCTCCGGGGCGCACGCCGATCTCACCAACGTCACCACCGAGAAGGTGACGATCAGCATCGACGAGGCACGCGAACTCGTCCGCAAGGCACAGGACAAGCCGTCGACCGGACGCTGGCGCATCATCATCGTCGAGGACGCCGACCGCATGCAGGAGCGCAGTACCAACGTGCTGCTCAAGGCCATCGAGGAGCCGCCGCCGAGGACTATCTGGTTGCTGTGCGCCCCGAGCCCCGGCGACGTGCTGGTCACCATCCGCTCCCGGTGCCGGTCCGTCGGACTCCGGCTGCCCCCGGTGCAGGACGTCGCCGACCTGCTCGTGGCCCGCGACGGGATCGATGCCGCGACGGCCGAGGCCGCCGCCCGCGCCGCCCAGAGCCACATCGGCATCGCGAAGAGGCTCGCCACCGACGACGGCGCCCGCGAGCGCCGCAACCAGATCGTCCGGCTCCCACTGACGCTGCGCTCGGTGGCCGGTGCGATGCGGGCCGCGGCGGACCTGGTGAAGCTCGCCGAAGCGGAGGCGCAGAGCTCCTTCGAGCAGCGCGACGCCGAGGAGAGGACAGCGCTGCTCGCCACCCTCGGGGCTCCGGAGACGGGCGTCCTGCCGCCGTCGATGCGCGCACAGATCAAGCGACTCGAGGACGACCAGACGCGGCGGGCCAAGCGCTCGAAGAACGACTACTTCGACCGCGCGCTGACGGACCTCATCTCCTTCTACCGGGATGTGCTGATGCTCCAGGTCGCCAGCGGGCAGATGCTCGTCAATGAGCCGTTGAGGCCCGAACTGGAGGAGTTCGCCCGCCGGGAGAGCCCGGAGGACACCCTTCTCCGGCTCGAGTCCATCAATGAGGTCCGTACCCGGCTCGTGAGCACCAACGTGTCCCCGCTGCTCGCGATCGAAGCGATGACGGTGAGCCTCCTGTCCCGGAAGGACTTCGACCGATGACCAGCGGACCGCTCCACCCCCTCGCCACCGGCCGCCGGAATCCCCTCGGCCGTGCCGTCGCGCTCCTCACCGCGTCCACCGCCGTCGTGCTGGGGCTTTCCGGATGCATGCTGCTCGCGCCCGACAACCGGCCCGATCCGCCCGCGGGCGAGCTGGAGACGGCCGACCCGGCGGCGATCGGCGATGTGGACCCGGACCTCCGGACCTTCTACACGCAGGACGTGCGCTGGGAGGACTGTGAGGAATCGTTCTCCTGCGCGACGATCGAGGTGCCGCTGGACTACACCGACCCCGGTCGGGACACCATCGAGATCGCGGCGATCCGAGCCGACGCCTCCGGTGAGGCCCAGGGGACGATCCTCGTCAACCCGGGCGGACCGGGCGGCTCGGGCTTCAATATCGTGAAGGACTCCCTCGACTACGTCACGAGCGAGCGGCTGCGGGAGGACTTCGACGTCGTCGGCTTCGACCCCCGGGGGGTCAACCGGTCCAGTGCGGTGGAGTGCTACACGGACGCCGAGCAGGACGAGGCGCGGCAGGAGAGCTACCCGGCGGAGGCCTCCCCCGACGAACTCCTCGACCTCATGACGGTGGACGCCGAGGAGTTCGCGGACGTGTGCGCCGAGCGCACCGGCGAACTGCTGGGTTTCGTGGATACCGAGTCGGCAGCGCGCGACATGGACATCCTGCGGGCCCTGGTCAGCGACCAGAAGCTCAACTTCCTGGGCTTCTCCTACGGGACGCAACTCGGAGCGACCTACGCGGAGCTGTTCCCCGAGCGGGCCGGACGCCTGGTCCTCGACGGCGCGATCGATCCGTCGCTGAGCAACGAGAACATCACCCTCGGCCAGGCCGACGGCTTCGAGAAGGCACTGCGCGCCTACGTCGCCGACTGCCAGCAGGGCGCCGAGTGCCCCTACGCCGGGACGGTCGACGACGGCGTCCGGCAGATCCAGGACCTGTTCGCCGCCGTCGAGCGTGAGCCGATGACGGCGGATGACGGACGCATCGTGCCCGTCTCCACCTTCGTCCAGGGCTTCATCCTGCCGCTGTACGACAACGGCAACTGGCCCGCGCTGACGCAGGCCGTGTCCGACGCCCTCGACGGCGACGTGTCCGGCATGCTCTATTTCGCGGATCTCTCCGCCGAACGGACACCCGACGGCACCTATGCGGGTAACTCGACGGCCGCCTTCCTCTCCGTCAACTGCCTCGACTACCCGATGACGAGCGACCCCGCCCAGATGCGCGCCGACGAGCAGGAACTCATCGCGGCATCACCCACGTTCGGCCGGTTCCTCGCGTTCGGCGGGGTGACATGCGCCCCGTGGGAGTACTCGCCGGTCCTCGGCCCCGCTCCCGTGGACGCCGCGGGCGCCGACCCGATCGTCGTGATCGGCACCACCGGCGACCCGGCGACGCCATACGAGTGGTCCACGGCGCTGGCAGGCCAGCTCGAATCCGGCGTCCACGTGACGTGGGAGGGCGAGGGCCACACCGCGTACGGCCGGTCCAACGACTGCATCCGCGACCTCGTCGACGACTTCTTCATCGACGGCACGGTCCCGGAGGACGGCGCCCGCTGCTGAGGAGTTCCTCAGCTCCGCTGCGAGACGCCGCGGTCCTCGAGGGTGCCCGCAGGCGGCAGCTCGACGGATCGGAGACCCGTCGTCGGATCGCGGCGCGGCGCGGCACCGTCCGCGGAGGCGTGGCGCGGCTGGGCATCGACCGCCCCTGACCCCAGCCATCGGGGCAGGTGGCACATGGAGGGCAGGACGACGTCGGCCCCGGCGAGCCGCAGTTCGGCCTCGGGGTGGGCGCCGGTCAGGACTCCGACGACGCCCCCCGCACCCGCACGCCGGCCCGCGATGACATCCGACGTCGTGTCCCCCGCGACCAGCACGGAGCGCACGTCCTCGATATCGAGGGCGAGGACCGCGGTGAGGATGATGTCGGGGTAGGGGCGGCCGCGGCCGGCGTCCGAGGGGCAGAGGCTGAGGTCGGCAAGCCCCATCCAGCCGAGGGACTCCAGGATCATGTTCTGGGTGTGCCGGCCGAATCCGGTGGCGAGGCAGATCTTGAGCCCGGCCTCGCGCAGCTCGAGGATCGCCTCCTCGGCGCCCGGGATCGGCTCCACTCCGTGGCGCGCCAGCAGCTCGTCGTATACCGCCTCGAAGGTCCGGTTGACCTGGGCCGCGGCGGCGACGCCGGGGAACAGATGACGGAAGACGAGCTCTTTCGAGGTGCCCATTTCCTGTCGGGCGTACGCCGTCATCGCGGCGAAGCGCCCGCTACCCTCCTGGACCCCGTGCGAAGCGAGAGCGCGCGTCAGCGCTTCCTCCTGCAGGCGGCCCTCGTCCACGGTGGTTCCGGCCATGTCGATAACGGCGAGCGTGAATGAACGGTCCATTGTCATGCGACATCCCCCTTGGTGGCCGGCCCGCACCGATGCGGGACAAGGCTGCTGCCCATGATCTCCGACGCCGCTGACGCGTCATGGTCCGGGAAGCTGCCGGCGCGTGAACTGTCGGCGAACGGCCGGGCAACGGCACCATTTTGACCGCGGGCCGACCCCTCCTATAAAGTTGTGACTTGTGGATCGGCACCGGGCATCATCGGAGGCCAGGAAGCATTGCCTCCTTAGCTCAGTCGGTAGAGCGTCTCACTCGTAATGAGAAGGTCGCCAGTTCGACTCTGGCAGGAGGCTCCACTGAGAACCCGCTACTTCCGCTTGATACTGAGGAAGTGAGCGGGTTTTCTTGCTTCGAGGACGCCTCGGTGATTCCCGTCCTTGCCCGCTAATTCCCGTTCGTTCCCGAGTGAATCGTCACTTTTTCGTCACTTCCCTTGTGAGGCTCCACCTTGACAGTGGCATGGTTCTGTTGGCTTGCGCTGCCTTCGGGAGGGGGCGTTCCGTCGATCCATAAGACCAACTACGCGGCTAGAGTGTCAGACTCTCTCGCGCGGCTGGCGAGTGGCCATTGCCAGTGGGCGACTTCCACCGCGTGCGTCCTCGATCCTGGCCTCGGCCTTTACATGGTGACGCGGGGGCTTGCGTGGCGGTTTGGGCCCGGCTAGTCGGATCTAACCCGTTATGTTGGGGTATGCACCCGATCGCGGGCGAGCAAAGAGGAATGACGGCCTGCAGCCGAAGCTTGGGGATCGGCTGGCGATACGCCTCCAACCTCATCGCAGTGTGGAACGCGGCCCGCGCGCGGATCGCTGACATGGGAGCGCCCGCCCCCAAGACAGTTCACCAACGAAAGTTTCAGGACAACGAGGTCGATGGCTGGGCCCGAGGCTCCTCCGTAGCAGTACACGAACAGGACCCACAGGCATGGGCCGCCACTGTTGGCAGCCGCTGCTGTGATCAGGAAAGTAGTAGAAGGAATGGCGTGGTAAAGCTCAACCTCAAGGCAATCGAACAGCGTGTCGCTCCACTGGGCGGGCGCGAGTCATACGACCGCGAGATCATTTTCGAGATGCTGCTTGCCTACGGCCGTTCCCAAGGTAACGTCACTCGCCTCCGCAACGGTTCTCTCAACATCGCCAATGACAAGGCACGTGAGATGGCTCAGAAGAACGTCGTCTACTTCCACGAAACAACCGGCGACCCGCTTGCAGTGATCGAGGCATTGCGGACCGCGCCGACCGTAGTGCGCTACAATACCCGCTTTGTAATCGTCACCGACTACACCGAGCTGCTTGCTGTCGACACAAAGACCGGCGAGAACCTCATGATCCCAATCCGGGAGGTCGACAAGCACTTCACGTTCTTCCTGCCCTGGGCCGGCATGGAAAAGGCACAGTACGTTGCCGAAGCGCACGCCGACGTCAAGGCTGCCGAGCGAATGGGCAAGCTCTTCGACGAGCTGCTCGCCGCAAATCCGCACCTCCTTGACGAACCAAACGGACGACACGCGCTCAACGTCTTCTTCACCCGGTTGCTGTTCTGCTTCTTCGCCGAGGACACAGGGATCTTCACCGAGAGCCAGTTCACCAACGCCGTCGGCTCGCACACCCAGTTTGACGGCTCCGACGTTGCGGAGTTCCTCACCCAACTCTTTACCGCCCTCGACACTAAGCATGCGAGCGACAAACCAACCCACTTGTCCGGGTTCCCGTACGTCAACGGACGACTCTTCACTGTGACTGCCGCTCACGTAGTTCCAACGTTCACGAAGAAAGCCCGAGACTTGCTCATCGAGTCCGGCACGCTGATTTGGCGTGAGATCAATCCCGACATCTTCGGGTCGATGTTCCAAGCGATCGTCACTCCGGGCAAGCGTTCAGACCTGGGGCAGCACTACACGTCGGTGCCGAACATCCTAAAGACTATCGAGCCGCTGTTCCTCGACGCGCTGAAGGAAGAGTTTGACGCTGTCTACGACAACCCGAAAAAGCTTGAGGCGTTACTCAAGCGCATCAGCGCGATCAGAATCTTCGATCCCGCTTGCGGCTCGGGCAACTTCCTCGTTATCGCGTACAAGGAGCTTCGCCGTTTGGAGCACGCCATCCTCGAACGCCTCGCCGACCTCGACGTCAACCACCAGGTGCTGTACGCCGAGTCCAAGATCAACATCGAGAGCTTCTACGGCATCGAGATCGATGACTTCGCCGTCGAAGTCGCCATCCTCTCGCTGTGGATTGCCAAGCACCAGATGAACGCCGAGTTCAAAGAGAAGTTCAACCTTTCAATCCCGCTGATTCCACTGAAGGAGACCGGTCGGATCACCCAAGGAAACGCGACCCGCGTTGACTGGCGGAACGTATGCTCAAACAATGGCGTTGACGAAATCTACCTGATTGGAAATCCCCCCTATAAGGGGGGCAAATCACAGAATAGGGAGATGAAAAGCGATTACCCGTTCGTATTCGGCAATCGTCCCTACTCCAAGGACCTCGACTACATAGCACTCTGGTTCATTAAGGGAGGCGACTACATCAGAGGAACGAAGGCTGAGTTGGCGTTCGTCACTACCAATTCAGTTGCGCAAGGTGAGCATGTTGGTCTAATGTTCCCGATGATCTTTGCGATGGGCCTCGAGATCGGGTATGCCTACACCTCGTTCAAGTGGGAAAATAACGCTAAGCGCAACGCCGGTGTCACCGTAGCAGTCATCAACCTGCGCACGAAACGCGCAGGCGCGAAGTACATCTACACCGACGGTCTCCAAATAGAAGCGACCAACATCAACGGGTACCTCGCTGATTCGTCGAACATTTCGATGAGGCGCCAGATGAAACCGCTCTCGGCACTTCCAACTATGGCGCTGGGATCGGTGCCGAAGGATGATGGGGCTCTCATCCTGGAACTGCAGGAATTGACCAACCTCCTCGAAACCGTGCCAAGCGCGTCGGACTACGTCAAGCGTTACATGGGGTCAGTTGAGTTGATCAATGATAGAGAGCGGTACTGCCTCTGGGTCACGAGCCAATCGGCAACATCCGTGGAATCGATCCCTACGCTCAAACGCCGACTGGATCATGTTCGCGAATTCCGATCGATGAGCACGTCGACAAACACGAGCGCACTTGCAAATGCCCCGTATAGGTTTTGGCATATCGCCTTCAGGGAAACCGAATCAATCATTGTGCCACGCGTATCTTCGGAGCGTCGTGAATACATCCCCATGGGCTATCTGGGAACAGACACGGTGATCTCCGATGCCGCCTACGCCGTGTATGACGCCGAGCCATGGGTTTTTGCGTTGTTGACGTCGCGGATGCACATGGTGTGGACCCGCGCTGTTGGTGGCCGGATGAAGACGGACTACCGCTACTCAAACACAATCGTCTACAACAACTTCCCGGTGCCGCTTCTCTCAGATGCAGTGAAAGAGCGCCTCACCACTGCAGCGCTGAGAGTGCTGGATGTACGCGAGTATCACTGCGAGAAGACGCTTGCTGACCTTTATGACCCTGACCTGATGCCTGCGGACCTTCGGGCCGCGCACGCAGAGGTCGACGCGTTGGTCGATTCGGTCTATTCCAAGCGGGGCTACGAGTTGGACGAGCAAAGATTGTCTGACCTCTTTGTTATGTATGAGGCGATGACGGAAGCAGACACCTCGAGGGGGAGCAAGAAGAAGTGAATAAGCCGCTCAATGTTGTTGATGTGACGTACGCTCGCACGGGGGCGTCAGTGAACACCGACGCGATGGGGATGCGAGAGATGCAGCAGCGCGTCTTCGCCAAGCGCGACGCGCAGCACCTGCTTGTCAAGGCACCGCCCGCGTCGGGTAAGTCTCGTGCGCTCATGTTCGTGGCGTTGGACAAGCTCTACAACCAGGGACGCAAGAAGGTCATCGTCACGGTGCCGGAACGGTCGATTGGTGCGTCCTTCTCTTCGACGAAGCTTTCTGCTTATGGGTTCTTCGCCGATTGGGAAATTAAGCCCGAACACGATCTCTGCACACCAGGATCCTCCGTGGGCAAGGTCGACGCGTTCTTGAAGTTCCTTGAAGGCCCGGATGCGACGCTGGTCTGCACACATGCCACGTTACGGTTCGCGTTCGAAAAACTCGCGCCCGTACTGTTCAACGGAGTTGTGCTCGCGATTGACGAGTTCCACCACGTCTCCGCCGATACTGAAGCCAACCGGCTCGGGGCGCTTCTGAGTGACGTCATGGCCGGCTCGGATGTGCACATAATCGCGATGACCGGCTCCTACTTCCGCGGCGACTCCGTTCCTGTGCTTTCTACAGAGGACGAGGCGAAGTTCACCCCGGTCACGTTTAACTACTACGACCAGCTCAATGGGTACGAACACCTCAGATCCCTCGGTATCGGCCACCACTTCTACCAGGGGCGCTACACCGACGCGATCGGGGAGGTTCTCGACCTAAACAAGAAGACCATCGTCCACATCCCGAACGTGAACTCCGGCGAATCCACGAAGGACAAGATCGAAGAGGTCGGGTTCATCATCGACTCGATCGGCGAGGTCGTAGAGACCGAAGACACCGGCATCATTCGGATACGACGCAGCGACACCGGCGAGGTCCTCCGGGTCGCGGACTTGGTTGACGACGCAGACCAGAGAAAGCGCGCCGAGACACTGCACTACCTCTCAACAGTCGCATCGAAAGACCGTGACGGCGTTGATATCATCATCGCGCTGGGAATGGCAAAGGAAGGGTTTGACTGGCCCTTCGCCGAGCATGCCCTCACAGTCGGCTACCGCGCCTCCTTGACCGAGGTCATCCAAATCATCGGTCGCGTCACCCGCGATAGCCCGGGCAAAGAACACGCGCAGTTCACCAACCTCATCGCCCAGCCCGACGCGGCCACAGATGAAGTGAAGTACTCAGTGAACAACATCCTCAAGGCGATCACCGCGTCACTGCTGATGGAGCAGGTCCTCGCACCGAACTTCACGTTCAAAACCAAGACCGGCAATGACGATGCCCCCAAACCTGGCGAGCTGCAGATCAAGGGCTTTAAGGAACCCTCCACCGAGCGAGTCAAGCAAATCGTCGACACCGACCTGAACGACCTCAAGGCCACGATCCTCCAGGACGACACCTTCGCGAAGGCGGCCGCCGGCAGCCTCGACCCCGAGGTCACCAACAAGGTGCTAATCCCCAAGATCATCCGCGAGCGGTACCCCGACCTTGACGAGGCCCAAGTCGAAGAGCTGCGCCAGCAGGTCGTCGTGGACTCCGTCATCAAAAACGGTGAGGTGCGCACAGTCGGCGACAAACGATTCATCAAGATGGCCGAGAAGTTCGTGAACATTGACGACATCGACATCAACCTCATCGACTCCGTCAACCCCTTCCAGCGGGCGTTCGAGGTCATGAGTAAATCGGTCACTCCGAGCGTGCTGCGAATCATCTCCGACACCATCACCGCCACCCGCATCGAGATTTCTGAAGAAGAAGCCCTCGTGTTGTGGCCCAAGCTTCAGGTCTGGGCGAAGGTCAACGGTCGCAAGCCGGATGTGCGCAGTGACGACCCGACCGAGAAGCGTTACGCCGAAGCGCTGCTATTCCTACAGAAGAAGAAGCAACAACACCTCGCGGCCCAGCGAACTGCACAAATGGCTGATGAATCATGAGCGGCTCTGACCCCAAACACATCAGCAGCGAACCACTTGCGTCAGTGGTGGATTTTCAGTGGCTTATCGACTCAGACGTCGACGGGTTGCTGGAACTTGCGGAGAAGCCGCAGAAGGTCACGTCGAGCGATCGGCTGGAACGAGCCTTCCTAGAGATCGTGGAGTTTCGTCGCACCCGCGACAGGATTCCCAGTTCGACGACACGTGAGATTGCTGAGCGTAAGCTCGGGGCCCGACTCGATGGGATCCTCTCCGATGAGGAAAAGGTCGCCGCGCTAAAGCACCTTGATGAGTTCGGATTGCTGGAGACGACTGCCGCGCCCGCCTCCATTGACGACCTGCTTGGCAGTGATGACTTTGACCTGCTTGGTGATGATTCCGGGTTGCTGGACGTCTCGGAGTTGCCTCAGCGCAAGCTTCCGGATTCGCCGGACTCAGTTGCGAAGCGGACGAAGGCTGAGGAGTTCGAAGCGTTCGAGCCGCTGTTTCGCGCTAAGCATGCTGAGCTGGCTGACGGTACCTATCAGTTGATTCCGTTCCCTGGGATGCACACGATTGAAGCGGGCAACTTCTTTGTCCTGAACGGCGTGATGCTCTTCGTTGCGGAGGTTGGAGAGACGACTACCTTGGCAGTCGGTGGTAAGCAGCGTCAGAAGCAGCGGCTGCGAGTGATCTTCGAGAACGGCACCGAATCGTCTATGTACCGGCAGTCACTGTCGATCAGGCTCTACGAGGCCGACGGCCAGGCGTTGGCACGTGCCGGCCATGATCTCAACGAGGTGGGCGACGTCGATGAGGAGAGCGGACACATCTACGTGCTGCGCTCCCGCAGCAACGACCCGCAGATCGCCTCCACGCAGGACCTCTATAAGATCGGGTTCACCCAGCACAGTGTGGAGCAGCGGATTGCGCATGCCGCCGATGCGCCGACTTACCTGATGGCGCCGGTGGACATCGTCGCGGACTACCGCACCTACAACCTCAAGCCGTCGGCGCTCGAGCACCTACTGCACCGCGTGTTTGCCGAGGTACGCCTCAACATCACCCAGATCGACACGAAGGGCCGCCAGTACGATCCGTCCGAGTGGTTCGTCGTGCCGCTGAAAGTGATCAACCAGGCGATCACCATGATAATGTCCGGCGAGATCGTCGACTACGTCTACGACGCCTCACGCCGCGCGCTCGTGCCCCGTCGAGGGGAAATTTAAGACGACTATTGCTTCGCGCCAACCCGAACAAGAGGGGCGGTTTTGGGACGGCCTCCCCTTTGCCTGGCTACTTCGCGAGGTATCTGTAAGCGTGCGACGGAGACGCCTACGGCGTCCGCGATCTCCTGTGGTGTCATGCTCCCCTGCTGGTGAAGTTGCTTAGCGCGGTCGATCTTCAGGCTGTCCAGCAGCTTCGGGCGTCCACCGTTACGTCCGGGAGCACAAGCTGCTACCAATCCTTATTCCCCGCGCATCGGCTCACCTCGTCAGATCTCAACTTGACCGATGATCCGTGTGGACATTCTGAGTTTGTGAAGGTTATACACAGAATAGCAGCTTGGTGTCATAGCGTCGTAGCAACAACATAACTGGATAGAGGGAGTTGCCTGGTGGGACGCAGGGCTTTGACGTTCTCGGATCGGGCAGACAT
>NZ_JADOUS010000012.1:0-73515 GCF_015752045.1 Arthrobacter sp. CAN_A2 | reverse complement strand
TGACCTCATTCCCGCCGCACCACGCCGCACCAACAGCAGCCAACCCTACCGAGTCAGCCCCTGACCGCCCTACCCACGCTCAACTGCGAAGGGCCAGTAATAGCCCTGCCCTAAGGGCACGCCAAGGATGCTCGCTGCCTCAGTCAGCGCCTCGTCCTCAAGTCCTTCGATGACAACAGTCATTCCCAGGTCCCTGCCCATCTGGAGGAGGGTCGCCATGATGCTGAGGGTTTCCAGCGGCCTGGCATAAACATGAAGGAATAGGCCGCGGTCGAGTTTGATGGCAGTGAACGGGAAGGACGAAAGTCTCTGCAAGCTGCTGTGCCCGGATCCGAGGTCATCCATGGCAAGCCGGACACCGATCTCGGAAAGTTGCTGCAGCGCGGCCCGCTGTGTCTCCAAACTCAAGGTCTGGGACTCCAGCAGTTCCAGTCCCAGCCCGCCGGGCTCGATGTTGTGGGTGCGCAACTGCTCCCCGATAGAGCTAACCAAAGTGATGTCGTGCAAAATTTCTGGCGGCAGGTTCACCGCGATGTTGGGGCGCACACCCGGTCGGTCCCAGCCGGCAATCAAAGCCAATCCCTGATCGAGAACATGGTCGAAAAGGATGCGCAAATCCGCGGGATCAAGGTGAGGCAGGAACTCATCGGGGTTCGCGATACGGCCCCCTGGTACCTCAAGACGCGCCAGGGCCTCGAACAAGGTGACCAGCCCGTCACGAAGGTCCACGATGGGCTGGAAGTGGACCACGACGTTTCCGCACCTGAGCGCTTTGCGATAAATACTCGACTCGGTTCCTTCCCCCTCTCGGGAACCGAGTCCCATGACATCCCAGGCACCCCCCGCACTCCTCCTGCTCCCAAGTCCGCCGGGATGTGTGTGGGCATTGGCTGCAGTCTCCCACCAGGAAGCACCATCGCTGCGTCGTTCCTTGGCCGCGTAGAGGGCTTCATCTGCGCTGCGCAGGATGGATTGGCTATCGGTGCCGTCTTCAGGAACCACCGCGATCCCCATGCTCATGCCAATAGAGATCTGCTGATCATTCACGGTGAACGGCTTTTCCACGGCCTCATGGAGACGATCCATGATTCCAGGCAGGTCCTCGTGCAGGGTGGCGCGGTTGATGCTGCCAAGAATCAGAAGGAATTCGTCCCCACCCATCCGGGCCAGCACGTCGCCGTCGCGAAGGCGAGCGAGGACGCGGGTGGCCCATTGCTGCAGGACCGAGTCCCCTGCCGCATGGCCTAGGGTGTTGTTCACGACACGAAAATCATCCAGGTCGATCAGGCCAACCGCTACCCTCCGGTCCCCGTCAGGGGCGTACTGAACGGCTTCATCAACGGCCCGTTCTGCCGCAATCCGGTTTGGCAGCCCCGTCACGCGATCGTGAATAGCCTGGGCCTCCAGCTGCTTCAGCAACGCGACCTTATTGCTGATATCGCGTTGAACACTCACATAATGGGTGACCTCGGATCCTGTACCAACCCACATCGGGACGATCTTCAACTCAGCCCAGAACACAGACCCGTCTTTGCGGTAATTAAGGATCTCCCCCTCAAACACTTGCCCTGAGGCCAAAAGATCCTTGATCTGTCGGGTCGTGCCGGGGTCGGTGCCCGGACCTTGCAAGACCCGGCAATTCTCGCCTATCAGATCTGCCGGCCCATACCCCGTCATCGCCGTGAACGAGGCCGACATGTACGTGATGAGCTGCTCGGCGTCGGTGATCACGGCGATATCAGCGGTCGCCGTCCGAGCCGCCGCGAGCACCCCAGCGAGACCACTCCCGTCATCGCCACGCCCGGGATCGTGCTCACCGACACCGCTGCTGTGGGTACCACCGTTGTGCTTCAGCAAACCTGTAGTTCCCCTCTATGGGACCGAGCCGGACAAGACCATGAACCGCGTGGGTCGGTCAACACGACTGGCAGTGGCATGGAGCCTACGCGCATTCGCGTCCCAATGGCGCAGGTATACCTAGTAACGGTGGCTTGTCATACTTGCTGACAAGCGCGACCTGCGGCACTGCCCCGGATTCCGTTGACTCTCCGGGTTCAGTGTTGTCAGGCGGCTTTGAGGCCGTTATCGACTCAAATTCGACCGGCGTGAGCCTCCCGAGGCGCCGTTGACGACCTATCGCGTTGTGGGAGGCCGAGACGGCAAGGGACGCTTTCATCCGGGAATCGAAGGGATAGCCCGGTCCGGTTGGAGTAGACATCCTTGATCGCGCACAAGTAGAGCTTGTCCTCGTCGGTGCGGTGCTCGGTGATGTCCGTGAGCCACAACTGATCCGGGCCCGTCGCTGTGAATTCCCACTCGACTCGGTCATCGTGCACCGCAGGCGGGCTTCGCGAGTCAGACCGCCTTTCCAGGCTAAGACGGCCCAAATCAGTCGGCTGCTGCTTAGTAGTCCGAACCGGTTCTCGCTGACTTCTGTGGCTCCGAGGACCGCGTCACACCAGAAGGTGAAGACGACAATGCTGCGGCTTGGCTACTGGGCGGCCTTGCTCTTCTTTCCCCGACGGCGGGTGATGAACAGCCACCCCAGAAGCCACCCGCCGAGAGCAGTCACAATCCAGACGAGGAGGGTGGCGCCCACCCACGCCATGAAGCCGCTGATCTCAAGCCCGCCGTCGAACCATGACGCGATAGCCAGGGCGATCAGGGTGGTGACCAGCCCGATTCCTCCAAGGATCGCCGACGCATACTGCCGGGCGACGTTGAACACGAACGGCCCGAGCACACCCTGGGCGAGGGCGAAGACGACCACCGCAACAACGAAACCAGCCGGCTGCAGCACCACACCGGGAACGATCCAACCCGCGAGGAGCAGCCCGATCGCTGCCGTGGCGAGATTGATCAGGATGTGTATCAGGAAACGAATCATTCCGAGGTCCGATCTAGTGGAGCTTTTCGTCCCAGAGTCTCGACTCTGGGACGATCACGCGTCCCCCACTCCGGGTGAATCTGATCGAGCCAGGTGCCCCTGAGCAGTATCAGGGTTGTGTTTCAGTGAAGCCCTGGTCCGTCATCGACTTGACGGCGGGAGCATCCGGGGCGGCCTCTCCCTCGGTCCAGGTGCGGCGCCACGGCCGCTGATCGTAGATCGCCAGGAGTTGCGCCCCGAGACCCAGGAGCACCATGGCAGCCCAGACCGCGATGTTCAGCCACGGGATCTGCAGCGCAACGATGAGGATCACACCGCCGACCAGAGCCTTCACCACCGGGGGCTGGTCACCCCGGAACAGGAGCCTTCCGATGTAGTACGCGACGTGCACGAAGGTCGCCAGCGTGAGGGTGAGCCAGATCAGGAATCCGGCAAGCGCGAGAGGCGCCCCGATGATCGTCACGAGGATCACCACCAGTGCGATTGGGACAGCGATCGACGCTACGAATCCGACGAGCAGGGCCCTCCACGGCGTCGGGACGAGGTGATTGGTGACCCGATGCAACACGCGCGGAAGGAGTAATCCAGCGAGTGCTGTCACGAGGCTCAGCGCGACCAGCGCATAGAGCAGCCCCAGGAGCCAGCCGATGAACATCGCCCACGGTGAGGCTTCGACCGTGGGCGGCTCCGGTGACACGACACGCTCCACCGTGCCACTGACCGCGCCCCCGGCGATCCGCGCGTCCCTGTCGCTGGTGTAGGTGACGTTCCCGCCGACCGTTCCATCGATGGTGAGGCTTCCGACGCCGACGACGACATCACGGCCGACCGCCCCCGTGAGCACGATGCTCTCCGCGGCACCCACCAGGTCGCCGCCGAACGAGCCCGCGTCGGTGACTTTCACGATCGACGCGAAGATCGTTCCACTGCGTGCGATGGCACCGTTGATGGTGACGTCCTGCCCTGCGAGCCGGACATTGCCGTCCACGTTCCCGGTGATGGTGATGGTCTGGGCTGCTGCGATCACATCACCGGTGACATCACCGGAAATGGTGACACTTTGACCGGCTGCGTACACGTCCCCGTCAACGTCATTCGTGATATCGATGACCGAATCACCGTAGAACTGCGGTCCGACGCCATCGTTGACCACAGCGGGCACGGTGGACGGGCCCGACGCCGGAGACGCAGCGACCGACGCCGACCCTGTAGCCAGGACGAGAGTGATCACCGCAAGAACTGCGGCGAGAACCCTCCGGGTATGTGGGAGTACTTCCATTGCAACGCCTCTCCTGCCTGGGTGCACATGATGTGATGGGCCCTCGTCGGCGTCGCGAGCGTGTGCGCCTCCTGGCGAGTTGGAGCTCCCGGGCCGACCCCGACGAAGCGAGCGGGTCGAGCTTCTCAGTGGCGTCCACCCTGGAGGAGAGTCGAAGGTCCCGACAGTGGGACCGTGCTGGTGGTCGGGGCGGTCCCTGACCCGGACAAGGCCCCGCTCAGGCGCACCGCGGAGCCCGGTCGGGGGCCGGCTCAGCCTCCGACCGGGCTCCGTGGGTTCGCCCGCGAGAAAAGCTAGTTCGCGTAGACGTCCACCAGGCGCAGGTCCGGCGCCCACAGCCCCAGCGAGTCGCCGGTGTTGTTGAGCACGGAGGCCGGGATCGCGTTGAAGTAGGCGGTCGGCGTATTCGTGCCGGGGCCGGTGTGGACGCGCAGCTCACCACCGGGCTGCAGGACGTAGCCCTCCCCAACACGCAGGATGTTGTTCGCGGCATCCCGGAGGAAGTAGCCGCTGACGTCAACCGCGGCACCGGAGACGTTGCGCAGCGTCACGTACTCGCCGGCGTTCGGCAGGACGTCGTCGCCCGCCGGGTTGTTCACGGCTCCGCTGATCTCCAGGGCTGCACCCGGGAACACGGGGATCCCCTTCAGGTAGCGGCTGTTCTGGATCGGGAAGTCGGTGGTCACAACGTCGACACCGAGGTCCACGACGGCCTGCACGGCTTCCGGCGAGTTCACCGTGTAGACGCCCATCACGAGGCCGGCCCCCTTGACCCGGGTGACATCGGCGGCGGTGAGGCCACGGTAGTTCGCGCCGACGGAATCCACGAACGTAGCCCACTCGGCCAGCACCTCGGACCCCGGGACCGCACCCGTGAGCTGCTGCAGCTCCACCTCCGGTGCCAGGGCGGCGAACCTGCGGTTGGAGGACTCGTCGAAGCCGAGCACCTGCACCTTGTCCGCGTCGACCAGCTTCTGCCAGGCGGGATCGGTGCTCAGTTCGGCGGCCACCAGTTCCTCGACGCCGGGCGAGTTCACCGGCGACTTGATCTCGATGTACACGCCGGTGTTGCGGGTGGCCACCCGGGCGGCGTCGTCGAGGTGCGGGATCTTCTCGCCGACGAAGCGCCCGTCGAAGTACGCGCCGACGTCGAGCTGCTGCAGCTCGGCCCACGTGAAGGACGTGATCGGGTCGCCGGCGCGGTCCGGGAAGACGTCCGCCACATTGGTGGTGCGGGTGGGGGTGTCGTCGTGGAAGAGGAACGGGACACCGTCGGCACTGAGCTGCACGTCGATCTCGATGAAGTCCGCGCCTGAGGACCGGCCGTCCTTGAAGGCCGCCACGGTGTTCTCGGGCGCCGTACCCCCGGCACCGCGGTGCCCCACGAGAATCGGACCAGCCTGACCCTTGGCGTCGCCGCGGCCCTCGGACGCCTCGGTGACGGGACCGGCCGGGACGGCGTGAGCGGGAACAGCGAGGAAGGAGAGCCCGACGGCGACGGCGGCAGCCGAACGGATGGAACGGACGAAACGGGGCATGGGTGGATCCCTTCGGGTGGAGGATACGCAAGCGTTGATCGCTCACGTCCAGCCAACCGTCCCCACCCGACCCGCCCGTCAACGGCGGGTGAACTGCCAGCGACAGTCACAGTTACCTCAGGTAACGGCCTACGACAGGCCGAGGGCCGGCACGGACAGGCCGAACTCGCGCCGGAGCGCCAGCTTCGCCGCGTTGAGCCCGGCCATCCCGTGCACGCCCGGACCGGGCGGGGTGGACTGCGAGCAGAGGTAGACCCCCTTGATCGGCGTCGCCCAGGGCTCCAGGGACGGCACCGGGCGGGCGACGATCTGGCGGAGGTTCACCGCTCCGCTGCTGAAGTCCCCGCCCACGTAGTTGGCGTTGTAGACCTCGAGCTCGCTCGCCGTCGTCGTGTGGCTCCGGACGACGACGTCACGGAAGCCGGGCGCGAACCGCTCGATCTGCGCGGTGACCGCCTCCGCCATGTCCTGCGTGGAGCCGCGCGGCACGTGGCAGTAGGTCCAGAGCGTGTGCCGGCCCTCGGGGGCGCGGGTGGGGTCGAACGACGACGGCTGGGAGAGGAGTACGTACGGGCTGTCCGGGTGGACACCCTGGTTGACCTGCTTCTCGCCGGCGGCGATCTCCTCCCGCGTCCCGCCCAGGTGCGCGGTCCCGGCGCGGTGCAGCTCGGGATGGGTCCACGGGACGGGCCCGGACAGGATGAAGTCCACCTTGCACGCGGCGTTGCCGTAGGTGAAGGCGGCCAGGGCCTTCTCGTAGGCCGCCGGGAGGCGCCCCCTGGACATGGACTGGAACGTCTTCGGTGCGACGTCGAGCAGCACCACCCGTGCGTCCGACACCTCCGCGAGGGTCTCGATCCTGCTGTCCGTGACGATCTGTCCGCCGTGCTGCCGGACGTCGATCGCCAGGGCGTCGGCGATGGACTGCGATCCGCCGACCGGGATGGGCCAGCCCACGGTGTGCGCGAGGAGGTTCAGCACCAGGCCTGCGCCGGCGCCGGTCAGGGAGGGCAGGGTGCCGACGGGGTGCGCCATGACGCCCGTGACGAGGCCCTTCGCCTCCTCCGTGCTGAAGCGGCGGTTCCACCACGGCAGTCCCTGGTCGAGGACCGCGAGGCCGAAGCGGACGGCTGCCTCGGGTTTCTTCGGGACGCGCACCACGTGGTTGAGGGTGAACGCGAGGATGCCCTGTTCGCGGTCGCTGAGCGGCTGCAAGAGGCGCCGGTACGCCTCGCCGTCCACGCCGAGCCCCCGGACCGTCTCGTCGAGGCTGCGGTAGGCGATGCCGGCCCGTCCGCCGTCGAGCGGGTGGGCGAAGGAGACCTCGGGGACCACGAACCCGATGCGGCGGCTCAGCTCGAAGGCGCGGAAGAATGGCGACGCGAGGGCCATCGGGTGGACGGCCGAGCAGAAGTCGTGGAGGTGGTCCTGCTCCATGAGTTCGATGGAGCGGGACCCGCCGCCGATGGTAGGCGCCGCCTCGTGGATCCGCACGGACAGGCCGGCGCGCGCCATGACGACGGCGGCCGCGAGTCCGTTCGGACCGGCGCCGACGACCTCGACATCTACCATGGCTTCCTCTCTCGCGGACGGGGACGATCCCCGCCGGCTAGCTCTCCGTGTTCGTCCGGCCGCGCACACCGGCCCGACCGACCGCCTGCCGGAGGCGGCCGACGGTCCGCCGCGCGGCCGCCGGTCCGCTCCGCCGCGCGGCCAGCAGTGACGACACCATCGAGTAGCGGCCCGCATCCAGCGGGACGTCGTACGTCGTCGGCACCACCACCACGTTCTTCGAGAAGTTCCGCTTGAACGTCGTGACATTCGCGAGCGAGGGGTAGTTCTCGCTCTCGACACCCGTCAGGCCGCACGCTGTGTTGCCTGCGGCCTTGAGCGCCCTGAACGCCTCCCACAGGAGCAGGTAGGGGGCGAAGGTACTGCGCGCGGCCTGCGTGCTGCCGGCGAAGTAGTAGACGGAGTAGCCACGGTACTCCGTGGTGATGAGCCAGCTCAGGGGCTGCCCGTCGCCATAGGCGACGAGGAGGCGGAGATGGTCGCCGAGCACGGTCAGCAGGGTCTCGTAGTAGGACGAGTCGAAGGACTGGAACCCGTCGCGCTCCGCCGTTTCCCGGAGGATCGGGTACAGCTCGGTCGCGAAGACCCGCTTCCATTCCTCGCGAGGAATGTTCCTGACCTCGATGCCGTTGCGTCGGGCCCGCCGGATGCTGTTGCGGGCGTTCGGCCTGAAGCTCTTCAGCAGCTCCGCCTCGGACGGCGTGAAGTCGACGACGATCTCCCGCTCGTACCAGCCGTGTTCGATCGGGCCGGTGGCGGGCGGCTGCAGGGTGGCGACCTGGAGGCGGACGTAGAGCGGATGCACCGTCGGATCATCGCGGAACTGCCGACGCACGGTCTCCATCAGCAGGCGTTCGGCGGCGGGCGTCCGCTCCGCGTACCAGACCGGCCCGTTGACCACGACGACGGACTCACGGAAGCGGCGCACCACGTGCACGTAGCTGGCAGTCGCGACGAGCGTGCCTGCGGCGTCCCGGTAGGCCCAGATACCCAGCGGCGTGCGCCCGAGGGCCCGCTCGAAGTCGACCCAGTCGGGCGTCTGCTCGAGCGGGATCACCACGTCGGGGTGCGCGGCGGCGACGGCGTCGAACGCCTGCCGGTCGAGCGTGCTGTAGGTCAGGAGCGCTGGGTTCACTGGGGGTCTCTCACTGGGGGTCCTGCACTGGTCTGATGATCGGCTGCGCTGCGGGTCGGGGTCCCGGCCGGCTCCGGCCCGATCCTGCCGGCCGGCGGGGTGACGCTTGCGCCCGCGCGGTCCTGCAAGCCTATCGGAGCGGCACCCGCGGATCCGTTCCGCGCCGTGCGCGGCCCCTCCACGGGTCGGCGCAGGGGCGAGGATCCGCGAAGACCCAGGATGAAGCGGTCGAGTGCCCCGTCGAACGGGCCACCCTGGGGATCGTCGATGCCGATCCGCCGTACGACGTCCCGGCAAGGCGCGAGGATCTCCGCGACAACCACGCCCATGACATATGCAGTAGCGAGTATATGGGCGAGGACGGCCCAGGAGTAGGTGCCCAGTCCCAGGTTGTTCGCGGCAGGGCCCCCGCTCGTCGTGCCGCCCAGGTACAGCCAGACCGCCGCCCAGTGGAGGATCTGCACGAACTGCCAGGCGAAGACCACCCGCCATCGGGGGACCGCGAGTGCCATGAGGGGCACGAGCCACAGGGCGTACTGGGGCGAGTAGACCTTGTTGCAGAGGATGAACGCACCCACGATGAGCAGCACCAGTTGGGCCAGCCGGGGCCGGCGCTGCGCCCGGAGTGCGAGGACCGCGATGCCCGCGCAGGCGATCACGAACAGGACGGCGGCGCCGGCGTTGATCGCGCCCGGCGTGAGGGTGGCGGCGCCGGCCTGCCGTGCCAGCGCGTTGTAGACGTACCAGCCCGAGGAGAATCCGGCGTCGCGCGTCTCCGAGAAGGTGAGGAAGTACCCCCAGCCCTCGGGATCACGCAGGAGGAACGGCAGGTTGACCGCGAGCCAGGCCGCGAGCGTCCCGGCCAGGGCGCCGAGGAAGGGCCGGTAGCGCCCCGTGCGGATCGCCAGGACCAGCACCGCGCCGAGAATGAGGACGGGGTAGAGCTTCACGGCGGTGCCGAGCCCCCAGAGGACCCCCGCCAGGACCGGCCGCTCGCGCGCGAACGCCAGCATCCCGGCCGTCGCGAGCAGCACGGCCCAGAGATCCCAGTTGATGGTGCCGGACAGGATGATGACCGGGGCAGTGGCCACGATGGCCGCGTCCCAGGGGCGCCGGCCGGCCAGGCGGAGGGTCGCGAGGACCGTCAGGATCCACACCCCGGCGAGGAGCACGGCGTTGACGTCGAAGTAGAGGCGCGAGGCTTCGGCGGGTTCGGCTCCGCTCCCGATCATCTCCACGAGCACCGCGGTTCCCGAGGCGAGCAGCCCGAGCAGCACCGGATACTCGAAGAGCGCCCCGGGGGTGATGAACGGGAGGACGCCGTCTCCGAGACCCCGGCTCCGGTAGAGCTCGGTCCAGTCGGAATAGCAGGCGCGATAGAAGTAGTCCGGTGCGGACCATCCCTGGATCCGGCAGGGGTTCTTGACGACGACGGCCAGGACCGCCGAGCAGACGGTCAGGAGGATCAGCACCCGCTCCACCGTGAACCATCCGGGCGAGATCCGACCGGGGTCGGCGCGCCGCCCGAGGGGGCCTCCGACACCCTCGACCAGTGGCCGCAGCGCAGGATCGGACCGGCTCGGGACACTGATGCGATAGGGGCCGCGCCTGCCCGTGCCCGAGGTCATCTCCCGAGCCTAACCTCCTCGCGTCCGCGGGCATCCGGGCGCTCCGGGCGCGCGACCGACGATTCCGGCTCGATCGAGGAATGACGCGGCATCCGCCCGCGTTGAAAACTGAACGTAGACTGGCATTCCCTGCCAACCGCGCCCGGGGCGATGACGGCCGGGGCATATTCAACTGGCTTTCGAGGAGAACTGTGGGACAGAACCCCATTCGCGTGGCAATTATTGGAGTCGGCAACTGTGCCGCGTCGCTGGTCCAGGGCGTGCACTACTACCGCGACGCGGATGCGTCGGGTGCCATTCCCGGCTTGATGCACGTCGAGTTCGGCAAGTACCACGTGGGGGACGTGCAGTTCGTGGCGGCGTTCGACGTCGACGGCAAGAAGGTGGGCCACGACCTCGCCGAGGCGATCGGCGCCAGCGAGAACAACACGATCAAGATCGCCGACGTGCCGCCGACCGGCGTCATCGTCCAGCGCGGACACACCCTGGACGGTCTCGGCAAGTACTACCGCGAGACCATCGTGGAGTCGGACGAGGAGCCCGTCGACATCGTCGCCCAGCTCAAGGCCTCCAGGGCCGACGTCCTGGTCTGCTACCTGCCCGTCGGCTCGGAGCACGCCGCGAAGTACTACGCCCAGTGCGCCATCGACGCCGGCGTCGCGTTCGTCAACGCCCTCCCCGTGTTCATCGCGGGCACCAAGGAGTGGGCCGACAAGTTCACCGAGGCCGGGATCCCGATCATCGGCGACGACATCAAGAGCCAGATCGGCGCCACGATCACCCACCGCGTCATGGCGAAGCTGTTCGAGGACCGCGGCGTCACGCTCGACCGCACCTACCAGCTGAACGTCGGCGGCAACATGGACTTCAAGAACATGCTCGAGCGTGACCGCCTCGAGTCGAAGAAGATCTCCAAGACCCAGGCCGTCACCTCGAACGTCAAGGCCCAGCTGCGGGCCAATGACGTCCATATCGGCCCGTCGGACTACGTCGCCTGGCTCGACGACCGCAAGTGGGCCTTCGTCCGCCTCGAGGGCCGCAACTTCGGTGACGCCCCGGTGTCCCTCGAGTACAAGCTCGAGGTCTGGGACTCGCCGAACTCGGCCGGCGTCATCATCGACGCCATCCGCGCGGCGAAGATCGCCCTGGACCGCGGTATCGGCGGACCGATCCTCTCGGCGTCGAGCTACTTCATGAAGTCGCCGCCTGAGCAGTACGCCGACGACATCGCCCACGAGAAGGTCGAGGCCTTCATCCGCGGTGACATCGAGCGCTAGACAGCACCGAAGGAGGCCGGGACGGATATCCGTCCCGGCCTCCCGTGCGTTCCGGCCCGAACGGGCGGCAGGGTCCGGCGCTAGAACAGCCCGACGGCGTTGCCGTCGGCGTCCACGTCCATGCGGAGCGCGGCCGGATCCTTCGGCAGTCCGGGCATCGTCATCACGGATCCCGTGAGGGCGACGATGAACCCGGCACCGGTCTTCGGGATGAGGTCCCGGACGTGGACGGTGAAGCCCTTGGGTGCTCCGAGCACGCTGGGATCGTCCGAGAACGAGTACTGGGTCTTCGCCATGCACACGGGCATCCCCGCCCACCCGTTCGCCTCGATCTCCTTCAGTCGGCGCAGGGCCGGGACCGAGAAGTCGACGCCGTCCGCGCCGTAGATCTCCTGCACGATCGTGCGGATCTTCTCGGCGACGGGGAGATCGAGCGGATAGAGGTGGGAGAAGGCGACGGGGCGTTCGAGGGCGGCGAGCACCTCGGCGGCGAGCTCGTCGCCGCCGGGCCCCCCGCCGCCCTGGCCCCACACATCGGCAACGGCGGCGGCGATCCCCTCGCCGGCACACCAGGAGAGCAGCCAGTCGAGCTCCTCCTGCGAGTCCGTGCCGAACCTGTTGATGGCGACGACGGGCGGGATCCCGAACTTCTCGATGTTCCGCACGTGGCGGAGGAGGTTCGCCGTCCCGTCCCGGAGGGCGTCGGCGTCGGGCCTGGCGAGGTCCGCCTTGGCGACCCCGCCGTGCATCTTGAGGGCACGGATGGTCGCGACGATCACGACGGCGTGGGGGGCGAGATCCGCGGCCCGCGCCTTGATGTCCATGAACTTCTCGGCCCCGAGGTCCGCGCCGAAACCGGCCTCCGTGACGACGATGTCCGCGAGGCGGCGGGCCGTCCGGGTGGCGATGACGGAGTTGCAGCCGTGCGCGATGTTCGCGAAAGGGCCGCCGTGGACGAGGGCCGGGGTGCCGGCGATGGTCTGCACGAGGTTGGGCTTGAGGGCGTCCTTGAGCAGCAGTGCCAGCGCCCCCTCCACCCGTAGGTCCCGCACGGTCAGGGGTCGGCGGTCGTAGGTGTAGCCGAAGGTGATGTTCGCCAGGCGTTCCTTCAGGTCCGCGGGGTCTCCAGCCAGGCAGAAGACGGCCATGATCTCGGAGGCCACGGTGATGTCGAAGCCGTCCTGGCGGGGGGTCCCCTGCATCGGCCCCCCGAGGCCGATGACCACTTCGCGCAGCGCGCGGTCGTTGACATCCAGGACCCGCTTGAAGGTGATGCGCCGCGGATCGATGCCGAGCTCGTTGCCCTGGTGGATGTGGTTGTCGATCAGGGCGGCCAGTGCGTTGTTCGCGGAGGTGATCGCATGGAAGTCACCCGTGAAGTGCAGGTTGATCTCGTCCATCGGCAGCACCTGTGAGTAGCCGCCGCCGGTCGCGCCACCCTTCATGCCCAGCACGGGGCCGAGGGACGGCTCACGCAGGGCGATCATGACGCGCTGCCCCGCCCGGGCGAGCGAATCCGCGAGCCCCACGGTGCAGGTGGACTTGCCCTCGCCGGCGGGCGTGGGACTCATGGCGCTGACCAGGACCAGCTTGCCGGGGGTACGGCCGTCCTCGGGCAGCAGGCGCGGGTCGATCTTCGCCTTGAAACGGCCGTGGAACTCCAGGGCCTCCCGCGGGATCCCTGCCGCATCGGAAATGTCCTCGATGGGCTTCACCGCGGCGGCGCGGGCAATCTCAAGATCGCTCATGCAGCCAACCTATCAGCGCACCGGGATCAGGCCCGCGGGAGTCCTGCCCGCCCGAGGACGTAGTCGATGAGGGGTTCGTACAGTCCCGGGGTCACGTTGTCGTCGAGCGGGACGGCGACGTCGAGCTGGCCCTGCGCCTCGGAGACGAACAGCCCGGGGTCGTTGCAGTCCGCGAAGCCGACGGTCGGCAATCCGGCATTCGCCGCATGGCCGGCCCACCCGTGATCGGCCACGACGAGGTCCGGCAGTTCGTGGCCGGCGCGGGTGAGCGTCTCGAGGCTCAGGCGCATCGGCTCGGGGAAGTGGGTGTGCATGAGTCCGCCGTGCTGGTGCCACACGAGCACGCCGAAGACCTGCCGGATGTCACCGGCGCCGAAGCGGCGCCCCTCCGGGACGCGTACCACCGTGGCGCCCGCCGAGGCCACGGCCTGCGCGAAGGCAGCATGGACCGGGAGCAGGCCCGCCGGGTGGCCCGTGGCGAAGAGGATCCGCTCCCTCCGGCGGGCGGACGCCCCCAGCCGGTCGGCGAAACGGTCGAGGGCGGCGACGCACTTCCCGGCGTCGATGGTGTCCTGGCCCTCGGTGTGGTCCCGGTCGGGGCTCGTCCCCACGCGTTCGTGCATGAGGTCGAAGACGTCGTCGTAGGTCCAGTCGCGGGTGTGTTCCACCCCGAACTCGAGGTGCTCGTTGCGCTCCAGGAAGAGCCGCATGTGCTTCAGGTTGTCCTGCCGCGGCGTGGCCACCAGCCCGGTGATACGAACGGAATCGAGGTATTCGGCGAGCTCGGCGGGATTCACGCTTCCATCCTAGGGTGCGCGGGCCCGAGGTTCAGCGGGCGGTCGCCGTGGAGAAACGCTCGACGGCGGTGCGGTAGCTCTGGGCCGTCAGCAGGGCCGTGCGCTGCCAGCCGAACGCCAGCGCATGGGTGGCGGCCCCGCGGCCCAGTGTCTCCCGGAGGCGGGCGTCGTCGTGCAATCGTTCGAGCACGTCCGCCCAGCCGGTCGCGGAGTGGCCGTCCACGAGGAGGCCGCTGCGCCCGTCGCTGACGGCCTGGGGCAGCCCGCCGACGTTGGCGGCGACCACGGGGGTGCCGCAGGCCTGCGCCTCGAGCGCCACGAGCCCGAAGGACTCGCTGAAGGACGGCATGGCCACCACGTCCGCGGAACGGAACCACTGCGCGAGGTGGGAGGCGGTGACGGGCGGGTAGAGGCGCACGTCCCGCGTGAGGCCGGCGGCGTCGATGAGGGGCTGGAGGGCGAGCGCCTCGGGGCCGCTTCCCGCACCGAGGATGCTGACGGCAAGCGGGATGTCCGGCCGCCGGCGCCGGAGTTCCGCGGCCGCGGCCACGAGGACCTGCGGACCCTTGAGCTTCTGGATCCTCCCGGCGAACACCACGTGGAACTGCTCCGGCGGGAAGGCCAGTGCAGCGCGGGCGCCCGACCTGTCCCCCGGGTGGAACGTCGACAGGTCCACGCCCGGTGCCACCACGTCCACCCGGTCCGGGGTGGCGCCGTAGAGCGAGATGAGTTCGGTCGCCTCGGTGCTCGTGTTCGCGATCAGGCGTGCCGCCCCCGCGACGACCTCCTGCTCACCGGCGATCCGTTCGGCCGGTTCCGGCGCGATGAGCGCCTTCATGCGCAGGTTCTTGACCTTCGCCATCGTGTGCATGGAGTGGACCAGGGGCAGGTTCATCTGCCGGCTGAGCGTGAGGCCCACCATCCCGGAGACCCAGTAGTGGGAATGCAGGACGTCGAAGTGGCCGTCCGCGAGGAGGTCGGCCACCTCGGTGATCGCGTCGGCGAAGGTGTCCGTCAGTCCCGGGAGGGCTTCCTTCGGGATGCGGTGGCGGGGTCCCGCATCGAGGTGGTGGACCACGACGCCGTCGGCGAGCACCTCGCGCCGCGGGCGCCCCTCGCCGGCTTCCCGGGTGAAGATCTCGACGTCGATCCCGACCCCCGCGAGTTCGAGGGCGGTGCTCCTGACATAGACGTTCATGCCGCCCGCGTCCCCCGTGCCGGGCTGTTCGAGCGGCGAGGTGTGCAGGGACAGCATGGCCACGCGCCTGACGCCGGACACACCATCTCCCTTCCGACCGGCGGAGGGAGACCGGTCGCATAACCTCACGACCCTATAACGCCCTGCTCACGCCCCCCATTCCGTGAACCGATGGCACACCTGGCCGTCGCTGCCCGTCGACCGCACCCGGGATCGCTGATCTGATCGCCGGCTGTGGTCGACGCGGCAGGCGCCGACGGATCACCTGATGTACGTGGTGTGCTGGGGCAGCGTGAAGCGCGGCGACGCCTCCCACGGGTCACGGGGCCGGTCGACCCAGGTCCGCCCGTACAGGGAGATGCTGTTCCCCCATTTCCTCAGCATGCGCTGCACCTCCTTCCTGCGGTGGAAACCGGGCATGGGATGTGCCGGGACACCCGGGGGGTCCGGTGCCGGACGGGCGTCCGGGAGCGGCGTCAGGGAGCCGCTCATGATGAATTCGCCGGAGGCTCCACGGGATTCCGTGGGATCGTCGGTGAATTGGGCAGGAATGGGCCGGGAATTGGGCATGACTAACTTTCGGCAGGAAGGAATTCGGCAGGAACGAGCCACGAACGGCATTGCCGGGGAAAGGAGTTCGAAGGAAGCCGCGCACGGGCACGGGGAGGGGTGCTGGTTCGTCCGGCTATCGCCGGTGCGCAGACTTCCTAGCGGAGACGGGGGATGAAGGCGGGATCGGTACGGCGGGCAAAGGCTCCGCCGAGCAGGGTATTCACGATCTCCACCTCCGTTCCGTCGAGTGACCTGCGGTCATGTGGCCACGGTTCCCTCGTAGGTCGAGTGGGGAACCGTTCGAGTTGGGAAGACCCAATGGCACGTGGACAAAGCTACCGTATGGAATACGTACAGGCATAGTCCTTCGAATGAATTTATCCGGGTATTTCCGGTGAAAGGTGGAATTGGGTGTCGGGACCGACCACTGCGAACTCCCGCATCGCGCAGATCGACGCCCTGAGGGGTTTCGCCCTCTTCGGCATCCTCATGGTCAATGTGTGGTTCTTCGCCGACTCGTCCCATCTGTCGGGAGGGCCGGAGGCGTCCACCGCGTCACGGACGGACCTCGGTGTCCGGTTCGTCGTGGCGACGTTCTTCGAGGGCAAGTTCTACCTGCTGTTCTCGCTGCTGTTCGGCTACGGGTCCGTCGTACTCGCCGCGACGGCCGGCAGGGACCCGGCACGCCTCATGGCACGGCGCCTCGTCTTCCTGGGGATCCTCGGCGTGGTTCACGGGCTGACCCTGTTCTACGGCGACATCCTGCTGACGTACGCGCTGGCGGGCGCGATCCTGCTCGCCGCCGCATCCGTCCCGCCGCGTGCACGGCTCGGTCTCGCGATCGGCATCACGCTGGGGATGGCCCTGCTCCTCGTCGCCGCGGCGGCGCTCCTGCTCGTCGGCGGGGCGTCGGGAGCCGACGTAGCCGCCGGCGCCGCCCCGTCCACGCCCGCGGCGTCCCCCGCCGACGCACTCGCTGCCAATGCGGCCACCTACGGCGTCGTCCTGCCGTCCGTCGTGTTCTTCCAGGGGCCGCTCGCCCTCGCGGCCTTCCTCGCGGGCTCCGCCCTCGCGATGCAGGGTGTCCTCCGACCCGCAGTGCCCCCTCGCACGGTGCTGTGGCGCGTCGTCGTCCTGGCCCTCCCCCTCGGCCTGGCCGGTGCGGGGTACTCGGCCTACCTCGACGTGTGGGGCGCCGGGAGCGCGGCGCCACTCCTGGCCACCGGCATCTCGGTCGTGGCGTCACCGCTCGTGACCGCGGGCTACGCCGCGTCCCTCCTGCTGGTGCTGGGGTCACGGGCCGGACGCGTCGTCGCCGCGGTCCTCGTTCCTACCGGGCGCCTGTCATTGACCAACTACCTGGCCCAGTCCGCCGTGCTGTGCCTCGTCTTCACCGGGTACGGACTCGGCCTGATGGACCGACTCCCGCCCACCCTGGTGGTCGCGGTCGTCGTCGTGCTCTTCGCCGGGCAGGCGGCAGCCAGCCGCTTCGTCCTCGCGAGGTACCGGACCGGTCCGCTCGAGTGGGCCCTGCGGCGCTTCGCCCGCGGGACGCCGCGGCGGGTGTCAGGTCCCGACGGCGCCTAGAGGTTCCAGTGCACGATGGCGGGCGTTTGCTTGTCCCAGCCGAGCGCGCAGACCGCGGCCGTGCCGAGCACGAAGCGCCGGCCCTCGATGCCGCCGAACTCCAGCCAGCGGGCCGCGACGATCCGCAGGAAGTGGCCGTGCGCCACGAGCAGCGCATTCTGCACGGGCGTCGCCCCGGGGTCGTTGTCCGCCGCGGTCCCGCACCCGGCCTGGACGCGGGCGATGACGCGGTCCGCCCGCTCCGCCACCTGGTCCAGCGTCTCGCCGTGCGGGGCGCCGTCGTTCCAGATCAGGTAGTCGGGGTTCTCCACGCGGACCCTCGCGCTGTTCCGCCCCTCGTTGTCGCCGTAGTCCCACTCGTGGGCGTAGGGCAGGACCTCGGCGTCGGGGAAGCCCGCGAGTTCGGCCGTGCGGACCGCACGCTGCAGGGGCGAGGTCACCACGAGGTCGAAGTCGACGCCCTGGAGGTGCTCGCGCGCGGCGAGCGCCTGCTCCTCCCCGTGTCCGGTCAGGGGGAGGTCGGTCAGGCCCGTGTAGCGGCCGTCCCTGGACCACTCCGTCTCGCCGTGCCGCAGCAGCCAGAGGCGGGGCAGGGGCGTGCCCGACGGGGTGAGATCCGGTGTTGCGGCGCCTGACAACGGCTTCATGGGGTGCTCTCCTGGGATTCGGGCTGCTCGCTCCACCACTGGCGGAGCTTGGTCTGTGCGTCGGCCGGGTCCTGCGGGCCGTGGTCCATCCGCTCCTCGAGGAGGAAGCGGTAGGCACGACCCACCACGGGGCCGGGCCGGACACCGAGCAGCGCCATGATCTGCTCGCCGTCGAGGTCGGGGCGGATCGAGGCCAGCTCCTCCTGGTCGGCGAGCGCGGCGATCCTCGCCTCGAGATCGTCGTAGGCGAACGCGAGCCGTTCGGCCTTGCGCCGGTTCCGGGTGGTGACGTCGGAGCGCGTGAGGCGATGGAGCCGCTCGAGGAGGGGACCGGCGTCGCTCACGTAGCGGCGGACGGCCGAATCGCTCCAGCCCGCCTCGCCGTAACCGTAGAACCGCATATGCAGTTCCACGAGGCGCGCCACGGCCTTGATGGTGTCGTTGTCGAACCTCAGCGCCCGCAGCCTCTTCCCGACGAGCTTCGCTCCGACGGCGTCGTGGTGCCGGAAACTGACCGCGCCTCCGGGCTCGAACTTCCGGGTCGCGGGCTTGCCGATGTCGTGCAGGAGGGCGGCGAGCCGCAGGACGACGTCGGGCCCCGGGACCGGCCCGTCCTCGCCCGACTCGAGGGAGCACGCCTGGCGGAGGACGGTGAGGGAATGCTGGTAGACGTCCTTGTGCCGGTGGTGCTCGTCCGTCTCCAGCCGCAGCGCGGAGACCTCCGGCATCACGTGCTCCGCGAGCCCCGTCTCCACCATCAGGTCGATCCCTGCGTCGGGCGCCGTGCCCAGGATGAGCTTGACCAGTTCGTCCCGCACGCGCTCGGCAGAGATGATCGAGATCCGCTCGGACATGTGCGTCATCGCCTCCGTCACCTCCGGGGCGAGGGCCACGCCCAGCTGGGAGACGAAGCGGGCGGCACGCATCATGCGCAGCGGGTCGTCGGAGAACGACGACGACGGCGTGCCAGGAGTGCGGAGGACGCCGGCGTGCAGGTCCCGGGCACCACCGAACGGGTCGACGAGTTCGAGGGACGGCAGCTTGAGGGCCATCGCGTTGATCGTGAAGTCGCGGCGCTCGAGGTCATCGTCGAGGTTCGTGCCGAAGGCGACAGTCGGGTTCCTGGAGGACGGGTCGTACGCCTCGGCGCGGTACGTGGTGATCTCGATCTGGTAGCCGTCCTTCCGGAGGCCGATCGTGCCGAACGCCCGGCCGATCTCCCAGTACGCATCAGCCCAGCGTTTGACGACCGCGAGCGTCTGGTCCGGGTGGGCGTCCGTGGTGAAGTCCAGATCGGGCGACACCCTGCCCAGGAAGAGATCGCGCACCGGCCCGCCGACGAGCGAGAGCTCGTGGCCCGCGGCGTCGAAGAGTTCGCCGACCTCGAGGACAACAGGAGGGAGGGGTGCGGTGAGGGTCGAAGTGTCCAGCAGGTGCGCCATAGTCCCTTAAGGGTGCCAGATCAGCACCCGTTTCCCACACCGCGGACGGGGCCGCATGATGCCGTGACGCTGCTGCGGGAACGGGCGGGTGAAGGGTCGCGCCGTCATCGCTCCGGGCCAAAGATCGTTAGAGTGGTCTGCATGGACCGACCCGTTCCAAGTGCTCCGAAGCGCACCCCGTTGACAGTGTCAATGGGAACCACGGGTATGCCTGCCGTGCAGCATCAGTTGCCCACGGTGGAGGAGGTGTCCGCAGGCGGTATCGTCGTCGACGCCTCGAAGGAGACCCTCGACGTCGCCATCATCGCCCGCCTCAACCGCGGCGGACGCCTCGAGTGGTGCCTGCCGAAGGGCCACCCCGAGGGCGCGGAGAACAATGAGGAAGCGGCCGTCCGGGAGATCGCCGAGGAGACGGGCATCGAGGGCAGGATCGTCTCCGCGCTCGGCAGCATCGACTACTGGTTCACGGTCAGCGGCCACCGCGTGCACAAGACCGTCCACCACTACCTCCTGATCAGCACCGGCGGCTACCTCACCATCGAGAACGATCCCGACCACGAGGCCGTCGACGTCGCGTGGGTCCCCCTGCAGGAGCTCGGCCGCCGCCTGTCCTTCCCCAACGAGCGGCGGATCGCCGACCTCGCCCGCGAGGTCCTGCCCGAGCACCTCTGAGTCCGGCGCGCGACCACCGCAGCCGGGCCGAGGCGCGCCGTCGTCGTCCCATCGGTGAGACGATGGGGAGCGATGTCTGACACGAACACAGCCTCGGTACCCCTGCAGGACCCCGGTCACCCGGTCCGCGACGATCCCTCGGCGCCACGGAGCGGTTCCACCGTCCGGTCGAGCGCGATCATGGCCGCGGGTACCCTCGTCTCGCGGATCCTCGGCCTGGTCCGCGTGGCCCTGCTGGCGACGGCGATCGGCGCCACGGGTCAGGTGTCGGACCTGTTCACCTCGGCCAACAACCTCCCCAATTTCCTCTACCTGATGCTGGCGGGGGGCGTCTTCAACGCGGTCCTGGTGCCCCAGATCATCCGGGCCAGCAAGCAGCCGGACCGGGGGGCGGACTTCGTCAGCCGGCTCCTCACCCTCACGGCAGCAGCGCTCCTCGTGCTGACCGTGCTCGTGACCCTCGCCGCGCCGGTGATCGTCGGCGTGACGACGAGCTTCACGGGGGCGAACCTCGCCCTCACCACGGCGTTCGCCTTCTGGTGCCTCCCGCAGATCTTCTTCTACGGGATCTACGCGGTGACCGGGCAGATCCTGAACGCCAACGGTTCGTTCGGCCCGTACATGTGGGCGCCCGTCGTCAACAACGTGGTGTCCATCGCCTTCCTGGTGGTCTTCATCGCGCTGATGGGTGGTGAGCAGGCGGAACGGCACCAACCGGAGACGTGGACCACGGACCAGACGGTGCTGCTGGCCGGTGGGACCACGCTCGGGATTGTGATCCAGGCGCTCGTGATGTTCATCCCGCTGAAGCGCCTGAACCTGGGACTGCGGCCGAAGTTCGGCCTCCGCGGCACGGGCCTCGGGCGGACCGGCAAGCTCGCGTCGGTGACGATCCTGACGATGCTCATCGGCAACGGTCTCTATCTCGTGAACCTGCGCGTCGCCACCATCGCCTCCGATGCCCGGCAGGGTTTCCTGGCCCAGGACCCTCCCGTGCAGATCCCGGGGTCCACCAACCTCGAGTTCGGCGCGATGGTGTACCAGCTGCCGCACTCCGTGATCGCGCTGTCACTGGCCACGGTCATGTTCAACCAGCTCTCGTCCGCGCATGCAGACGGCGACCTGCGGACGGTGCGGGCCACCCTGTCGCGGGGCCTGCGCATGATCGGCGTGGCCACGGTGTTCGGCGCGGCGGCACTGCTCACCTTCGCCGGACCGCTCGGCGTCCTCTTCAGCGAATCCCCCGAGAGCGCCGCCATCAACGGCGTGATCATCGCGATCCTCGCCGTGGGCGCCCCGTTCCTCAGTGCAAACTTCTTCCTCAACCGTGTCTTCTACGCCAGCGAGGACGTCAGGACACCGCTCAAGATCCAGATCATCCTGTCCGCCGTGGGGGTCAGCCTCGCCCTCATCGCCGGTACGTTCGACCCCCGGCTGATCGTGCCGATGCTCGCCGTCGCCTACTCGCTCGGCAACGCGATCGCCGTCGTCGTGAGCCACCTGTTCCTCACCCGGAAGATCGGCTCCTACGGCGCCGGACACGTCTTCGACGTCCATGTCCGCCTCACCCTCGCCGGCATCGTGGCAGCTGTCGCGGGGACCGTCCTGTGCTGGGCGTTCGGAGGGTACAGCGCCGACGGCTTCCTCTGGCAGTCGAAACCGAACGCCCTCCTCGTGCTCGCGATCGGAGGAGTCCTCATGTTCGCCGTGTACCTCGTGATGCTGAAACTGCTGCGCGTCACCGAACTCGCCGAGCTCACGGGCCCGCTCCTCGCACGATTCCGCCGGAGCGGCGCCTGACGTACCGCCCGGGAATGGGACGACCGACCGGTAGCATGGGTAAAAATCAGCCAGGGTTTCCGGGGAGGAACACGTGCCAGAAGCAGTAGACGTCGGTTCAGTGCTGGGTGGCCGGTACAAGGTGACCGCCTACGTACTGGCATCTGCTGAGAAGGATCTCGTGCTCGACGGCGTGGACCAGGTCCTCAACCGGGCCGTCAGCATCCTCGTCGCCTCGGCCGGCAACGCCTCGCAGGTGGCCACGAGTGCCCGGGAACTGGCCACCGGTGACAGGAACGGCAATATCCAGGTCCTCGACCTGGGTATCACCGACTCCGGCACCTACCTCGTGACCAACCGCGCACCCGCCGCCGACATGCTCGACCTGATCGTCCAGCAGGACGCGCCGGCGCACGAGGCGCCGTACATCGAACCGTTCTTCACCGATACGCTCGGTTCCGAGATCTTCGGCCATCCGCGCTCCACGGAACCCGAGACCTACGACGACGATCACGACGAGGACTACGACGACCGGCCCCAGCGCCCCTCGCGGTTGTCCGGCCTGACGCGGCGCTTCGGGCGGCGGAATGCAGGGGATCCGCAGCAGGACGACACCTCGGATCTCGCCCCCGTCCCCGCCGAGCCGGTCGCCGCTCAGCCCCTGGGCGACCAGCGGACATCATCGCACCGCGTGCCGCCGCCGCCGAGCCGGCGACCGGGCGG
This sequence comes from Arthrobacter sp. CAN_A2, assembly GCF_015752045.1. Lineage (NCBI taxonomy): Bacteria > Bacillati > Actinomycetota > Actinomycetes > Micrococcales > Micrococcaceae > Arthrobacter > Arthrobacter sp. CAN_A2. The sequence goes on along the minus strand of NZ_JADOUS010000012.1, from coordinate 51,054 downwards.
GGCCTCACCCGCCGCCTCACCCTCGGCATCGCGCGACGAATCCCGGGACGAGAACGCCCGCGACGAGAACACCCATGAGCGCCTGAGCCCCGCCGCCGTGGCGGCCGGCGCCGCAGCAGGAGCAGCTGCCGGAGCGACCTCCGCCGGAACGCAGACCTCCGCGCGGCCGGCATCGCTGTTCCCGGCGTCCGCCTACAGCGATGACGACGACGCCCGCACCGCCGGCTCGGATGATCCGGACGAATACGACACGGAGCAGGCCGACCGGGAAGATGACGACGACAGCGACGGCGGTGGCCGGAAGTTCACCCGGATCCTCGTCGGACTGGTGCTCACCGTCGTCCTGGTGGTGGCCGTCGTCCTCGCGGCGACGCACCTGGGCTCCGTGTTCAGCGGAAGCAGCCCGGTTGCCGAGGACGATCCCGTCCGATCGACGAGCGCACCAGCGGAGGAACCGACGACGGCCCCGGCCGCGCCCTCCGCGGAGCCGACGCCCACACCGGCGGCAGTGACGCCCGTGATCACGGGCATCACCCGGCTCGTCCCGGACAACCCCGGGCTCGACGCCGGCAACGACACGACGCTGCCGCTGATCATCGACGGGAACCCCGCGACCTTCTGGGGCAATCAGGTCTACGCCAGTGACACCTTCGGAGGGCTCGCCACGAACCTGGCGCTCGTCGTCGAACTGGAGCAGGAATCCACCATCACGCAGGTCACCATCGACCAGCTCAACGCCGCGGGTGGCACCTTCTCCGTCCTCGTGAACGACCAGCCCACGCTCGCCGGCGCCGAGCAGATCGCGCAGGGTGGCTTCACCGCGCCGACCGCGAACCTCCCCATTCCCGCCGGCCCCGACGGTCCGGTCGCCGGACGATACGTCATCATCAATTTCACGCAGCTGCCTCGGCTCTCCAACATCCAGGCCCAGTTCCCGTTCGGGCTCAGGATCGCCGAGATCGACGTCAGCTGACCCCGCGGTGCGTGCTGCGCGGTCCTGTGGAGCGCGCATCCGGGCCGGCCCGGACACCCTCGTCCGGCGGAATAACCTCCCCCACGGTTCCGTTGTGGGAGGTGTCCGTGAGAAACGCCCGGCACGGCCGTATCAGCGCAGGAAAAGACAGGAAGGTCTTCCGAACACGTGACCACGCACACCGATGTCCAGCTGGAAACACCCACGGCAGATTTCTCCGGCGGTGACCACAAGGTCCACGACGTCATCATCGTCGGATCCGGGCCCTCCGGGTACACCGCGGCGGTCTACACCGCCCGCGCCAACCTCAAACCCCTCATGCTCGCCAGTTCGGTCAAGGCCGGCGGCGAGCTCATGAACACCACCGACGTCGAGAACTTCCCCGGTTTCCCGGAGGGTGTCATGGGTCCCGAGCTGATGGAACAGTTCGAGCAGCAGGCGCGTCGATTCGGCACCGAAATCCTCTATGAGGACGTGGTGTCCGCGGAACTCTCCGGCGACATCAAGAAGCTCACCATCGGCACGGGCGAGGAGTTCTTCGCACGAGCGGTCATCATCTCGACCGGTTCCGAGTACCGGGAGATCGGGCTCGACGACGAGAAGCGGTTGTCAGGACACGGTGTCAGCTGGTGTGCGACATGCGACGGCTTCTTCTTCCGGGATCAGGACATCGCGGTGGTCGGCGGCGGTGACTCGGCGATGGAGGAAGCCCTGTTCCTCACGAAGTTCGCACGCTCCGTGACTGTCATCCACCGACGCGACAGCCTCCGTGCCTCGAAGATCATGCAGGATCGGGCCCTCGCCCACGAGAAGATCCATTTCCTGTGGAACTCGGAGGTCGTCGGCATCCACGGCGCCGAGAAGGTCACCGGCGTGAAGGTCGCGAGCACGGTCGACGGGTCGACCAGCGACGTCGACGTCACCGGCATCTTCGTTGCCATCGGTAACGATCCGCGCGTGGACCTCGTCAAGGACCAACTCCAGCTGACCAGCGAGGGCACCATCGCCGTCCAGGGACGGACCTCCAAGTCCTCCCTGCCCGGCGTCTTCGCCGCCGGCGACGTCATCGATCCGACCTACCGCCAGGCAATCACAGCGTCGGGTAGCGGCTGCGTCGCGGCCCTCGATGTAGAGCACTATCTGGCCGACACGGTCAGTGCCGGCATGACCGCCGCGCGGGTACCCACCCCTCCGGCCGAAGCAGTCTCCGAATCAGCCACCCTCTGATCGACCAACTACGCAAGGAGCAACACAATGAGCAACGCAAAGGATGTGACAGACGCGTCATTCGACGCTGATGTCCTGCAGGCGAGCAAGCCCGTCATCGTCGATTTCTGGGCCGAATGGTGTGGCCCCTGCCGCATGCTGTCCCCGATCCTCGATGACATCGCAGCCGAGCACAGCGAGAAGGTCGACGTCGTGAAGGTCAACGTCGATGACAATCCCGCTATCGCAGCGAAGTACGGCATCACCTCCATTCCCGCGGTATACGTCTTCAAGGGTGGAGAGGTCGCAGCGACTTCCATCGGCGCCAAGCCGAAGCAGGTCCTCGAGCAGGAGTTCGCGGCCTTCATCAACTGATCGCAGCGTCAACGGAGGGGCCCGTCGGATCGATCCGACGGGCCCCTCCTGTGTGTGGCCACGCGGGCCTTTCCTGGCCACGCGGTATCCACGAGGGCGGCTCCCGTGTGTGCATGCTGGGAATGATGACGCACGCCGACCAGCGCTCCTGTGATTCGCACCAGGACTTCCGATCGTGGTCCTTCTTCCGGCGCCCGCCTCGATGAAGGCCGTCTGCCATCGAGGTCCCTTCGTCCCTGGCTCTGACACCGGTGCGAGACGTCCGGAGCTGATCCGCTGAGAGCACCAGCCGGTCTGGAAAGAAACGAATCTCATGGACGACCTTGCTCCGTCGACCGTAACGGCCCGGAGAAGGGTCTTGGCAGCCGAGGTTGTGTCATTCGCCCCGTCCTTCAGTACCCGGCAAGCACCCCTTCCGGCAGCTTCAAGCCTGGAATGGCTCGCCTGGCATCCTCTGAGCAGCGCACATGGCCGGCGTGCCCGGCGGGCGCATGCGTTTACCGGCAGTGTCGCGTTTCACGTGAAACCAACAATTGCTTCCTTTGTTGCTGAATACATCAGCTTTCAGCTGTTTTTGTCGGTCTGGCAACCTAGATGTGCGTTCGGCGGCCGGACCGGCACTCGAGATCGCTCCGGGCCCGAGGGCGGTGAGGATGGCCTGCCTCCCTGCCCCGCGATGGATAATTTCCTGCGATGGTCCACGCCTCATCGAAGACCCTAGGTCCTGAATTACCGACGATGCGACCGGAAGAGTGATCCCAGAACTCCTCACGTCGCGTCGAGTTGATGCGGCTCGTCGATGACGCTGTGCCCGACTGGACGTTTCACGTGGAACACCGGGCGACACCGGCAACACCGGCAACACCGGCAACACCGGTCAAGCCTCCCTCACCCGGGTCGTCGTACCCCGCGGGTTTTCGTACCTCGCGCCGTGCAACACCCGTCGACCCTACGCGTAGCAGCGACCCCCGCAATGCGCGCCCGGTGATGCACCGTGGTCTGCCGAGCTCTCGTCCGCCCATTAGTTGGCAGCCACTCTCTCACCGCCCCGGTCCTAGGATCCCAAGTCGACCCAAGGGGCACCACTGTAGATCTTCTGACCGACCCGCGCTGCGTTCCCTCCGGACGCAGCGTGTCTGAGCCGCGCGGAACCGAGCCACGGGCGCCGCGGTCCGGAGGTACACCCGCCTCTTTCGCTCGAGGCGACTCCGAGAGTGCGGGCATCGCCAAAACAAAGCCGGGATTAGTTCTCTCTCTGCAACCGGCAAGATCAGCCTCGACGGTCGGCGCAAGGCGCGTCGGATTCGGCCATCCACGGCATGTGCTCACAGGGTCTCCGGCCCGTGCGAAGTCCACCTGGGCCACGCAAATCCTGCTCAACCGAAACTTAAGCCACCGAAGCGAGGGCGCCCAGGGGTGATGTGAATATGCCGATCCATGCTCGCCCTGACCCGCTGAGGGCGATCGTGCGAATTCGATGGCGCGTCGGCTCCGACCCGAGGAACCGCCACCACCAACCCTCGGCAGAGCATACAGCCCACCATGCCTCGAAGACTTCGATCGAGCGACCCGTAGATCGCAAGCACGACAAGCTGACCGATGACGTGCCGGGCTGCCGCGCATTTCAGCATCCAGCGCACCGTATCGGCGGTACGTTCGACCCGGCCTGCGTGCGCTGCTACCCAGAAGATCACGTTTCACGTGAAACGGCTGTGGCGTAGCGCAGACGAACGGCTGACGGGTCGGGTCCAGAGTGCGAAGGGATCGGAGTGCTCGGTCTGACGTCTGGCGACTCAGACGGCGACGCCGGTACCGTCTCGGAGCTCCTGAGCTGGTCTTGCACCCTTAATCAATGTGAATGAATTGCTTTCTGGTCAATGTCACGTGCGTGGTACGTCGGCGTTGGTGGGCGCACCGGAGGCTCGGAGGCCTGCCACCTCGACTTATGCAGGTCCGACCATACCGCGGGCGGCGGGAACGACTGACCCGAATTGTCCGCTGACCGGATCCGTTCACTGTCACTGTCACTCTGCCTGTCACTTTTACAGTCACTTTCAACGTCACTGCCACTGTCGCTCTGTACGCCAGGCGATTAGCTCCACCTGCCTCGCTGCACGGTTCAGGAATTCCACCCCGCCCTCAGCACCACACCAGCAGCACCGCGGGCCACTCTCTGGACCGAGGGAATTACTCGGCCCACAGCATCGGATGCCCTGCGCCTCCGCGTGCATCCACGCGCCCCGCGCGTCCTCGGGCGATGCCGACCGACGACCGAAGGGGGAGGGACCCGTGAGGCCCAAGGACCAGGTTTCACGTGAAACGTCCGCGCGTGGACCCTCGGGGCGCACTGTGCTCGCCTCACCGCGCCGCGCCTTGGAGCGTGAACCATCGATCCGACGAGGTGCGCCGACTCGTCACCTGCATCATCCGACGTAGGTGCAACCGAACTTGTTGCAATGAAGCGCTGGGCTCGTTCTGCACACACAGCTAGGCCACGGACCATACCGGCCAGACACAACCGGACGTCAGTTTTCTCTACTGACATCGGCCACGCTGATGTTGGCATGGCTCACCGAACAGGAATCGGCTGCGGAGCATCACGAGGATGGAACGTGAGGGGAGGCAGCAGGTGGAGTGGCAGCAGCAGTCAGTGCCCCGAGCCCGAGCGGAGGAGATTCGCTCCCGTCCGACCACCGCTGGTTCCCCCGAACTGATGGAACTGATCCGAACCGACTGCCCGCCTGCGGCGTGTGGGCAGAGAAGTGATGAGGGGCTATGGACTCAGGCAGGAGCGGCGGAACATTCTGGCCGTCGTGTATGTGATCGACAGAGCCCTGCAAGGAACCGCGATGTTTCACGTGAAACTGCATTCCGAACACGGGTGATTGTCTGGTGTTTCGAAGCAGGACCTGGAAAACAGGCAGCGCAGCGGTCCTGGGGGCCGCGTACCGAACGGAAATGTACGCACATCGAGGTGGCCATGGCACTCCCGATGTCCGTCTGAGGCCCCGGCGCACGGACGTCCTGGGCTTCGGTCCACACCGCCCCTCATGGCGGGGGGGGTTTTGCGGCCGAAAATGCAACGCCCTTGGTGATTACATGAAGGATCCAAGGGGACCGGAGGACCTTGCCTGTGGATCTCCCCCAGCGCCAAGTACACAATTCCATGGCGACGACGATCCCGGCCACGGTCGTTACTTTCGACCGGGTCGAGCGTTTCACGTGAAACCGAGCGCCAAGCCTTCCGTCAGTCCTTGGAAGGAGACAAGACTCCGATGATCCTATTGAGGTCGTCGACGCTCGCGAACTCGATACTCACACGGCCCTTCTTCGCGCCGAGTGTGATCTTCACGTTTGTATCGAGCCGGTCGGACAGGGAGGTGGCGAGATAGTCCAGGCGCTCGTGGCGGGCCCCGTCCTTCGGTGTCGCCGTTTTGGTCGGCCGTCGAAGCCCTCCGCTCAGGGCGACGATCTCCTCGGTCGACCTGACGGACAACCCCTCAGCGACGATTCGTTGCGCCAGCTTCTCCATTTCAGCAGCATCGGCAAGACCGAGCAGGGCCCGCGCGTGACCCGCAGAGAGGATTCCCGCAGCCAATCGGCGCTGGACAAGCGGGGGCAGTTTCATCAGGCGGAGCGTGTTGGAGATCTGAGGGCGCGAGCGACCGAGTCTTCCTGCGAGTTCGTCATGGGAACAACCGAAGTCATCGAGGAGCTGCTGATAGGCTGCGGCCTCTTCCAGGGGGTTCAGGGCACTGCGGTGGAGGTTCTCCAGAAGTGCATCCCGGAGGAGGTCGTCGTCGAGCGTCGAGCGGATGATTGCGGGGATGGTCTCCATTCCCGCCTCGCGCGACGCCCGCAGCCGGCGCTCACCCATGACCAGTTCATAGGGAGCGTCGCCTTCCTCCTTGGACGGACGCACCACCACAGGCTGCAAGACTCCGATCTCCCGGATCGAGTGCACCAACTCCGCCAGCTCGTCCTCGTTGAATTCGACGCGTGGCTGCTTGCGGTTCGGGTGGATGCTGTCGAGCGACAGCTCGGCGAACCGGGCACCCGGCACGTCGATGAGCCCATCCGCCGGTTCCGCCCGTTCCCCGGTGCTGGGCGGGGCCGAGGCACTGGCCGTTTCACGTGAAACACGTGGTGTAGGAGCGTGGGCCTCAATCGCAGGCGTCGGCCCGCGGTCGACAGCCGAATCCGGTCCATGCACGGTCACGTCGCCTGCGGCTCCAGCGGAGACCTCACCGCTGTCCGGCTGCCGCTTCGTCGTGCCCGAGGATGATGCGTCCTCCCCTTCTCCGGAAGAGGGGAGGCCGACGGACGGGCTGGTGTCGTCGTTTGTCCCATCGGCATGGGCGCCCTCGACCACGGGGGTCGTACCCTCGGAGGATCCGCCTGCGGCCGTCGGCATCCCATTGCTCGTGGACTTGCTGCCTGCGCTGTGGGGGACGCCGGTGCCCGCTGGCTTCCGGGAAGTTCCCTTTGCAACCCGTTTGGTTTGTGCGTCGAGCACATTCTTGTTGATGCCTGTTCGCAGGGCCGACGAATAGGAGCGTGGCTGCTCTGCCACGTCGTCCTCGGTGACACGCTCGAAGAAGAGGTCTACCGGCCGTCCCCCTTGCTTTCGGGAGGTGGCTGAACTGTCCGACCGCCGGACCTCCCGCTTCTCCGGAACACGTTCCGGTTCGGCCTGCTCCGGGACCTCTTCAACAGGCGCGCTGGGAATCAAAGCGCCTAACCCCCGGCCCAGGCCACGCTTCTTCTCCGCCATGTCATTCCTTCCACGTTTCGGAGCGAGGCTCCGGTTCTACGTCTTGCGGGTCCAGCGGACCGATGGTCGGCCCGTCGTCAGGACCGCGAGGCGATTTCAGCCGCCGCTTCCTGATAGGAGAGAGCGCCACTGGATGAGGGGTCATATGTCATGACGGTCTGCTGGTAGCTCGGGGCCTCGGAGATCCTGACGGACCGCGGGACTACTGCCTTCAGCACCTGCTGGGGGAAGTGCTCACGGACTTCCGCTGCCACCTGGGCCGCAAGATTCGTCCGCCCGTCATACATGGTGAGCAGGATCGTCGAGACTGTGAGGTCGGCGTTGAGGTGCTTCTGGATCATCTCGATGTTCTTCAGGAGCTGGCTCAGTCCTTCGAGCGCGTAGTACTCGCACTGGATCGGGATCAGGACCTCCTTCGCGGCTACGAAGGCATTGACGGTCAGCAGTCCCAGGCTCGGCGGGCAGTCGATGAAGACGAAGTCCAGGCGCGGCTCACCCTTCTTCTCACGCTCCTTGGCGTACACGTCGATAGCCCGCCGAAGCCTCTGCTCGCGCGCGACGAGGGAGACCAGTTCGATCTCGGCGCCGGCAAGATGGATCGTGGCCGGAGCGCAGATCAGATTAGGGACATCCGGGCAGGCCGCGACGACGTCGCCCAGCGGCACGTCGTCGATGAGGACATCGTAGATCGAGTCAACGTCGGCGTGGTGATCGATGTTCAGAGCGGTCGATGCGTTCCCCTGGGGATCGATGTCGATCACCAGGACCTGCAGTCCGGCGGTTGCGAGGGCCGCGGCGATGTTGACCGTCGTCGTCGTCTTGCCCACCCCACCCTTCTGATTGCTGATCGTCATGATCCGGGTGCTCTTCGGCCGGGGAAGCTCCTTGCCCAGGAGTTTCTCGCGGCGCCTGGTCTCGCTCGCAAGTTCACGTCCGAGGGGGGATGAGTCATCCATCGCCTCCATCACGCTCTTCCCCTTGACCAGCTTCTTCGCCGCGGGGGAACCGACGGAGTCGGAGGTGGCCACGGTGGTTTCACGTGAAACAACACCAGTGTTGGCAGGATCTGAAAACACTCCGGGTTGTATTTCACGCAATCCAACGGCGAGATGGGATCCTGAAGCCGATCGTGGCTCGGATTTCTTCGCGGGGGCGTCCTTGATGGTCACTCAGTAGCTCACTCTCACATGCCAGACGTCGTTATCTACAAGGGTAACGGGATAACCCGCGCCGCACGGGACCACGGCACCGCCCGGGGATCGGCGGGGAACTCAGACCGTACGGACGGGGATTCGCACAACCGTCGTGGGCTCGTCGAGGACGTCGGCACCCGCTGTCACGATCTCCGCCGTCCCCCCGCCCAGTTTCCGGATGACCTTGCGGGCCTTGTCGATCTCCTCGCCGGCACTGCGTCCCTTAATGGCGAGGACCTGCCCTCCGGGCCTGGTCAGGGGGATGGTCCAGCCCGCGAGCGTGGTGAGGGCGGACACCGCCCGCGCCGTGACGTAGTCACCGTGAAGGGTGCCCACCATCTCCTCCGCGCGTGCGCGGTGCACGGTCACATTCTCCAGTGCGAGGTCGTTCACGACCTCCTTCAACCAGGTGACACGCCGCTCGAGCGGCTCGACGAGATCCAGGTGGAGATCAGGGCGGGCGATGGCTATCGCCAGACCGGGAAGGCCTGCCCCGCTCCCGACATCGACGACCGACGCATCGGCGTCCATGAGTTCCGCCACCACGGCACAGTTGAGGACGTGACGCCCCCAGAGGCGAGGCACTTCCCTCGGACCGAGCAACCCACGCTCGATCCCCGACGTGGCGAGGTGGACCACGAAGTCGCGGGCGAGTCCGAGCCGGTCACCGAACACCGCGGAAGCCGCCGTCATCTCCTCCGCCGTCGGCTCAGGGCCGCCGGCATCACTGCGGGCGGGATCAGTCATCGCTGGGGGAGACGACGATGTGCCGCGCTTGTCCCTCGCCCTCGGACTCGCTCACGAACCCGAGGTCGGCGACGACGTCGTGCACGATCTTCCGCTCGTAGGCGGACATCGGCGCGAGCGCCATGTCCTCCCCGGATTCCTTGACCTTCTCGACGGCGTCCTGCGCGATCTTCGTCAGTTCACGCCCGCGTCTGTCGCGGTAGCCATCCACATCCAGGACCAGCCGCGACCGCGTGTCGGTGGCGGTCAGCACACTGAGGCGCGTCAGCTCCTGCAGGGCTTCCAGCACTTCGCCGTCGCGCCCGACGAGCGAGCCCAGTCCTGTGTCCGCTGTGCCCTCGGACACGATCGAGATGTACGTCCGGCCGCTGCGGACCTCGATGTCGATATCCCCGTCGATATCCGCGATGTCGAGCAACTCCTCGAGGTAGTCCGCTGCGACGTCTCCCTCTTCGTCGAGTCGGGTTGCCTTGCTCGTCGACGGAATCTCGACGTCGTCGTCGGGCTCCGGCTGGTTACCGGCGATCTGCTCTTCGTCGTCTACCGTCATCGCCTCTTCCTCTTCTTGCGCTGGGGCTGAACACGCTGGCTTCGGGGCTCCGGCACCGTCTCGACGGCCGGCTCGCTCTTCCGTTCTCCGAGCAGCGGGACCATGGGCAGGCCCTTCTTCGCACGCCGGTCCGCGAGGGCCTTGGCGGCGGGGGACCCCGGGGTGGGCATCTTGCGGATGACGTAGAACTGCTGCGCCATCGTCCACACGTTGGTGGTCGTCCAGTAGACGAGCACACCGATCGGAAAGTTGATGCCACCGATACCGAACACCAGCGGGAGGATGTACAGCATGATCTTCTGCTGACGCATGAAGGGGCTCTGCATGGCCTCTTCGGACATGTTCTTCGCCATGATCTGCTTCTGCGTGATGAACTGCGACGCCGTCATGGCGATGATCATGATCACGGAGAGGATGATGACGCTGATGTTCCCGTCGGCGCCGAAGCTGCCGAGGAACGTCGAGGAGAGGGGGGCGCCGAAGATCGTCGCGTCGTCGAACTCGCGGACGGAGTCCGGCGACAGCGCACCGATCCCCTCGTTGTCCTCGCTGGCCCGCGAGATCCCGTTGAGGACCGTGAAGAGGGCGAAGAAGAACGGCATCTGGATGAGGATCGGGAGGCACGCGGCGAACGGGTTCGTCCCGTGCTTCTTGTACAGGGCCATCTGTTCCTGCGTCATCGCCTGGCGCGAGAGCTGGTCCGTTTTTCCCTTGTACTTCTGCTGCAGCTTGCGCAGGTCCGGCTGGAGCGCCTGCATGCCACGCTGCGCCTTGATCTGCTTCACGAACACGGGGATGAGTGCGGCACGGATGACGACGACGAGGCCGATGATCGACAGCACCCAGGTCCACCCGGATGCGGGATTCATTCCGAGGAACGTGAAGCCCTCGTGGAACATGAACATGATCCACGACACGAGCCACCTGAACGGTGTCAGGATCGTCTCAAAAAAACCCATAATCAGTCTGCTCCTCGGGCCGCGGGGCGGCTTTCGTCATCGGCCGGAATCACCGGGTGGTTCAACACAACTATCGCTGGCACGTTCCCTTCACGGAAACGCCGGCCGCCCGGGGGGACGTGGTCCACGCCGCCGTCGTTCCAGGGGTGGCATCGCACCAGCCGCTTCGACGCGAGCCAGATGCCACGCACTACTCCGTGGACGGTCACCGCCTCGAGCGCATACGCCGAGCAGCTCGGGTAGAAACGGCACACCGGCCCGTACAGCGGAGAGATGACCTTCCGGTACGCAATCAGGAGTCCGATCACCATCAGGCGCGGCATTCCGACGACGAAGGCCAGCACCCGGAGAGCGACGTCACTCACGATACTCCGCCCCGCCTTCCCGCTGGTTCCGAGCCCTTCAGCTTCCGCGCGACCGTGGACACACAGTTCTCGAAGTCCCTGGTCAGGGCCGGCCAGTCGCTGTCAGCGGCCGGCGGTAGGGCGCGCACGACGACGTCGTACCCGCGGGGATTCGCGACGACCCACTCCGCCGACATATGACGCAGCCTCCGTTTAACGAGGTTGCGGGTGACCGCGTTCCCGACGTTCTTGCCCACGATGAACCCGACCCTCGAGGGGGCGGAGTCCACCGTCCTGGCGCCATATAGCACAACGTTCCGGCGCCCTGACCGGGCACCGGAACGTACGGTACGTGCAAAATCCGCTGCCGTTCTCACCCGGTGGATCATCGGGAGCATGGGGAGATCCTGTCCCTTGCCGAGGAAGGGAGACCCATGCCGACGCGATCATCCGAAGGATGCATGGCGAGGGAGGAACCGCTTATGCCGAGAGTTCGGTACGGCCCTTGCCGCGGCGCGCCGACAGGATGGCACGACCAGCGCGGGTCCGCATGCGAAGACGGAAGCCGTGCTTCTTGGCACGACGGCGGTTATTCGGCTGAAAAGTCCGCTTGCTCACTGTAGTTACTCCAGAACGATCTTGAGATGCGTCCGGCCCATTGCAACAAGGGGGAAGAACAGACTGACGCGATGAAGGTGTACATCCGACATTCGCGGGAGAGCTGTCACCTCCCGAGGCCACTTAGTACCCGGGAACATCTGTGATGGCATGCGAAATGCAGACATGTTGGACTACACAACGGTAGGGGACAGCGCTGACGGCCGTCAAACTCGCGCCAGACGGCTTGTGGACGATCGATCCACCACCCTGTGGACAACTCGTCCTCAAATCACCCTACACGCCCCCCGACGGGCATGAGCCACACCCCCTGTGAGGGCTCCCACGCCGCACCAATCCGCTATCTTCTGCACTTTTCATCCTCTAGTCTTGGCTCTGGTCCGTTTATCCACGACATGTGCACAACTCTGTGGATGACGGACATTTTCGACTGGAAGCACAGCCAAGAGGGGTCTTCGTGGGTACAGATGAGGTAAACGACGTCGGGAGCTCCTGGCGTAAAGTCATCCGCACCCTCGAACAGGACGACCGCGTCACGCCCCGCCAGCGCGGCTTCATGGTCCTCGCCCAGGCGCAGGGGCTCATCGGCACCACGATGCTCATCGCCGTGCCGAACGAACTCACCCGCGAGGTGCTGCAGACCCAACTGAAGGGGGCCCTCGACGAGGCGCTGCGTGATGTGTTCCGCGAGGACATCCAATGCGCGTTCGTCATCGATCCCGAGCTGACGCCCGTCGCCGTGGACGTCCCGGAGCAGGAAGCGCCGGCGCAGCCGTCCCCGGAGCCGAAGGGTGAAGCCAAACCATCCCCGACGCCGCCCAGCAACTCGCACGAGTTCGGCCGACTCAATCCGAAGTACATCTTCGACACCTTCGTCATCGGGTCGTCGAACCGCTTCGCCCATGCGGCTGCTGTAGCGGTGGCGGAAGCTCCGGCGAAGGCCTACAACCCCCTGTTCATCTACGGTGACTCGGGGCTGGGCAAGACCCATCTGCTGCACGCCATCGGCCACTACGCCAGGCATCTCTACACCGGCATCCGTGTCCGCTACGTGAATTCCGAGGAGTTCACTAACGACTTCATCAATTCGATCCGCGACGACGAGGGTTCGAGCTTCAAGCAGACCTATCGCAACGTGGACATCCTGCTGATCGATGACATCCAGTTCCTGTCCGGCAAGGACCGGACCATGGAGGAGTTCTTCCACACCTTCAACGCCCTGCACAACCACAGCAAGCAGGTCGTCATCACTTCCGATCTGCCACCCAAGCAGCTCATCGGATTCGAGGAACGCATGCGCTCCCGCTTCGAGTGGGGCCTGCTGACGGATATCCAGCCTCCCGAACTGGAGACGCGCATCGCCATCCTCCGGAAGAAGGCGATCAGCGACAGCCTGAGCGCGCCCGATGACGTGCTGGAGTACATCGCCTCGAAGATCGCCACGAACATCCGCGAGCTCGAGGGTGCCCTCATCAGGGTGACGGCCTTCGCCAGCCTGAACCGCCAGCCCGTTGACGTGAACCTGGCGGAGATCGTCCTGAAGGATCTGATTTCCGCCGACGGCGCGCAGGAGATCACCTCGACGGTGATCATGGCGCAGACGGCGGACTACTTCCAGATCAGCATGGAAGAACTGTGCAGCAAGTCGCGCACTCGGACTCTGGTGACCGCGCGGCAGATCGCGATGTACCTCTGCCGCGAGCTGACCGACATGTCCCTTCCGAAGATCGGACAGGAACTCGGAGGGCGCGACCACACCACCGTCATCCACGCCGACCGGAAGATCCGCGAGCTCATGGCCGAACGCCGTGCGATCTTCAACCAGGTCACCGAACTCACCAACCGGATCAAGCACAAGCAGCGGGAAGCCTGACCCTCCAGCGACCCGCAGCAGCACCCACCCGTAATTAACAGGTGTGGACACAACTGTGGATAACTGGGGGGACATCCCGGTCCAGCCTGAGGATAAACCCCCCTCTACCTGTGGATCCGCGGAATCACAAGGATTCTGCCCACAGGGACCTCCTGCAGGCCGTCGATCGAACACACATGTTATCCACAGGCAAAATCCGCGGTAGCGCCTCGACAGGCGGGGTTATCCACAGAATCCACAGCAGTTATTAACACTACGAACCTTAAACTTCAAAAGCTCGTCAAATAACATTCCACGTCCCGCACACCTCACACCGGCACGGAGCGAGCCCGCTCCGCGAGCTCGCTATCCGGCTAAGCTTTGACCCAGTAGGGTTGTAGTTCCCTTGCCATGGGGACATCCGTCCAGGCATCGGACCCGACCATCCGCCGGCGATTCGCCGGTGGCTGTTTTTTTGATCTGGCGAAAGGCGGCACTGCTCCGTGAAATTCAGAGTTGAGCGGGATGTACTTGCAGAGGCTGTGTCCTGGACCGCCCGTTCCCTGTCACCGCGACCACCCGTGCCCGTCCTCGCCGGCCTCCTGATCAAAGCCGAAGGCGGCATGCTCAGCCTCGCGAGCTTCGACTACGAGATCTCCGCCCGGCTCGAGATCCCTGCCGACGTCCTCGAAGAAGGCACGATCCTCGTGTCCGGACGGCTCCTCGCGGATATCTGCCGAAGCCTGCCGTCCGCACCCGTCGAAGTGGCCACCGACGGGTCGAAGGTGACACTCACATGCCGGAACAGTCGTTTCAACCTCGCGACTATGCCCGAAGGGGAATATCCGGAGCTCCCGAAGCTGCCCGCGGTCAGCGGCGTCGTCGACGGGGACGCTTTCGCCCAGGCAGTATCGCAGGTCATCATCGCCGCAAGCCGTGACGACACCCTGCCCATCCTCACCGGGGTGCGGATGGAGATCGAGGACGACCTGATCACGCTGCTTGCCACGGACCGCTACCGGCTGGCACTTCGCGAAGTCTCCTGGAAACCGACGACGCCAGGCATCTCGACCAGCGCCCTCGTGAAGGCCAAGACCCTCAGCGAGGTCGCGAAGACCCTGGGCGGTGCCGGCGAACTGAACATCGCGTTCTCGGACAACTCGGAACTCATCGGCTTCGAATCCGGGGGGCGCCGCACCACCTCTCTGCTCGTGGACGGGGACTACCCCAAGATCAGGTCGCTGTTCCCTGCGACCACACCGATCCACGCGACCGTGCAGACCAGCGCGCTCGTGGAAGCGGTACGTCGCGTCTCACTTGTCGCCGAGCGCAACACGCCCGTCCGCCTCGCCTTCTCCGAGGGTCAGGTGACCCTCGATGCCGGAACCGGGGAGGATGCCCAAGCCTCCGAGGGGATCGAGGCAACGCTCGACGGTGATGACATCACCGTCGCGTTCAACCCGCATTACCTCAGCGAGGGACTCGGGGCCTTCAGCAGCCCCTACGTACGGTTCTCCTTCACCTCGCCTCCGAAACCGGCGGTCATCTCGGCCCAGGAGGACGCATCCGGCGAGGATAGGGAAGATTACCGGTACCTGCTGATGCCTGTCCGACTGCCCAATCTGTAGTCCGCCCATCATCGGGTCGCACAGCCCGGCCGGCGGCCGGACGAACGCATCGTCAGGAAGAGAGCTCATGCACATCGGTCTCGTTGGACTCGGAAAAATGGGATTCAATATGAGGGAACGACTCCAGGCGAAGGGGATCGGGGTCACCGGGTTCGATCGTGCTCCTGATCGCACGGACGTGTCGAGCCTCGAGGAACTCGTCTCGTCCCTGCCCGCCCCACGGATCATCTGGGTCATGGTTCCGGCCGGTGAGATCACGCACGCTGTGGTCACCGATCTGTCGCACCTTCTGTCCGAAGGGGACCTCGTGATCGACGGGGGCAACTCCAAGTTCACGGACGACCAGATCCACGCGACCCTGCTCGCGCAGCAGGGGATCCGGTTCCTGGATTGCGGCGTCTCGGGCGGCATATGGGGTCTGGAGAACGGCTACGGCCTGATGGCCGGGGGCAGCGACGAGGATGTCGAACGTGCCCTGCCCATCTTCGATGCACTGCGTCCCGAGGGCGACCGCGCGGAGAGCTTCGTGCACGTCGGCGACGTCGGAGCAGGCCACTACGCCAAGATGGTCCATAACGGGATCGAGTACGGGCTCATGCAGTCCTACGCGGAGGGCTACGAACTGCTCGAGGCCAAGGACATCGTGAAGGATGTCCATGGCACGTTCGCGGCCTGGCAGAAGGGCACCGTCGTCCGGTCCTGGTTGCTGGACCTGGTGGTCAAGGCCTTGCAGGAGGATCCGGGTCTGACGAAGATCGCCGGTTACGTGGAGGATTCGGGAGAGGGCCGATGGACCGTCGAGGAGGCCATCGCCCATTCGATTCCGGCGCCTGCGATCACCGCAGCCCTGTTCGCCCGGTTCAATTCGAGGCAGGAGGACTCCCCGTCCATGAAGATGGTCGCTGCGCTGCGCAACCAATTCGGCGGACACGCCGTCAGGCCCGCCCGGCCGAAGTCCGAGTAAGTGTCCTCCGGTGTACGTTGAGCACCTCTCGCTCACCGGGTTCCGGAGCTATGGGCAGCTCGATACCGCCATCGAGCCGGGCATCACCGTCTTCGTCGGACCGAACGGTGTGGGGAAGACCAACATCGTCGAGGCGATCGGATACCTCGCGACCCTGTCCTCGCACCGGGTCACCACGGACAAGCCACTGATCGCCTTCGGCGAGGAACGGGCGATCATCAGGGGTCGGCTGGTCCGCGGAGCGCAGCGCACGAGCGTGGAAGTCGAGATCAACGCCGACTCCGCGAACCGCGCGCGGATCAACAGGTCCAATCCCGTACGTGCCAGGGATGCGGCGGGGATCCTGAAGACAGTCCTCTTCGCTCCGGAGGACCTCACCCTCGTCAAGGGTGACCCATCGGTGCGCCGCCGGTACCTGGACGAGGTCATGGTGTCACTGCTGCCGCACCAGTCCGCGCTGCGGGCGGAGTACGAGCGGGTGCTGAAGCAACGCAACGCCCTGCTGAAGTCGGCCCGCGCGGCGGGCAGGTTCTCGACGGCGCACGAGTCCACCCTCGATGTGTGGGACCAGCACCTCGCCGAGTCCGGAGCGCGGCTGCTGTCCGCGCGTCTGGTGCTCGTCGACAAGCTCCGCCCGCATGTCCAGCGCGCCTACCAGGAGCTGACGGATGGTTCGAAGCCCGCCGACACCGCCTATGTCTCGAGTGTCTCGCCGTCGTCGGATCCCTCGGCGGAGGACGACGGCACGCATCCGGGGCACCGTGGTGCCGATGACGGACTGGGTGGGCTCGACCAGGGCGCACTCACCGAACTGTTCACCGCGGGTCTCCTGCGACACCGCAAGAAGGAACTCGAGCGCGGGATCTCCCTCGTGGGTCCGCATCGCGACGAGCTCGCGCTGCTGCTCGGAGGGGTTCCCGTCAAGGGCTATGCCTCCCACGGCGAGACCTGGTCGATGGCGCTGGCGCTGCGGCTGGCATCGTATTACCTGATGCTGGAGGAGGACCGGACGCCGGGTGGAGACCCGGTGCTCATCCTCGACGATGTCTTCGCGGAACTCGATACACAGCGTCGCGCCCGGCTCGCCGCCATCGTGGCGCCCGCCGAGCAGGTCCTCGTCACCGCGGCCGTGGGCGACGACATCCCCGCGGCGCTCGTGGGACGGCAGCTTCGCGTCGTTCCCGGAGCCATCGCGCCGGCTGGGGACACCGGCGGCGCCGCGAGGGGAACCGGTGATGCCGCATCGGAAGCCACCGCCGAGCGGTCCGACCCCGACGTCCATGCCGTCGGAGGAATAGATGTCTGACCGGTCCTCCGGGGAGACTCCTCCCGCGGAGGGACAGGACCCGCGCCGCGCCGGCGATCGGATGCCTGGGCGTGCGCAGGGGGACGGAGAAGCGTCGGCGCCCGGGACGGGAGAGGAGTTCCCGGAACAGGACGCCCCCCAGGCCCTGCTCAACCGGCTGCGAAGCGCGTCGCAGGCCAGGGGTACGCCGCGCGAGGCGGCGTCGAAGAAGGCGGCGAAGACCACGCGGCGTCCGTACTCGCCGGAGCCGGTGTACGGCGGGCGGGACCCGGAAGGCGTGGGAAATGTCTTCTCGCGGATGCTCGCCGAGCGGGGCTGGAAGTCCCCGGTTGCGATCGGGTCGGTGCTGTCGCGCTGGAGCGAGATCGTCGGAGCCGACATCGCGGCGCACTGTGTGCCGGAGAGCTTCGACGCGGACACCGTATTGGTCCGGTGTGATTCGACGGCCTGGGCCACGCAGCTGCGCCTCATCACCCCCCAGGTGCTGCAGCGGTTCGAGGCCGAACTCGGCGCGGGCGTCGTGACGCGGCTCTCGGTCATCGGGCCCGCCGCGCCGAGCTGGCGCAAGGGCGGACGCACCGTCAAGGGCCGCGGCCCGCGGGACACCTACGGGTGAGATCGAAAAGGTCCGGCCGGGCTGTCCGCTGAGCGGCCTGTAGGCCAATCAGGGTCCCGGCGGTCGTATCCGGGCTCACGGATGGTACTGCTATCCGGTCTGACCCGGGTTTATTGGCCAGTGAAGGGGTGTTCGCGCCGGACGGCGGCCCTCCGCAGGGTAGAATAGGGGAGATTGTTTTGGTCGATCCAGCTGAGGAGCCGTCTACGCCTGTGGCACACGAGAACGAGTTGAATGCAAGCGACGTGAAAATAGGCGACGGCGAGTCCCCGATCCTGGAGGCGGCCACCGAACACGCCTACGGCGCCAATGAGATCACGGTGCTCGAAGGGCTGGAAGCGGTCCGGAAGCGCCCGGGTATGTACATCGGATCGACCGGGCCCCGCGGCCTGCACCACCTCGTGTACGAAGTCGTGGACAACTCGGTCGACGAGGCCCTGGCAGGATACTGCGACCACATCGAGATCTCGCTCCAGTCCGACGGCGGCGTCAAGGTCGTCGACAACGGCCGAGGCATCCCTGTGGACATGCACCCCACCGAGGGCCGGCCGACCGTGGAAGTGGTGATGACCATCCTCCACGCGGGCGGCAAGTTCGGCGGCGGTGGCTACGCCGTATCCGGTGGCCTGCACGGCGTCGGCATCTCCGTCGTCAACGCCCTGTCCAGCCGCGTCGAGACGGAGGTCCGTCGCCAGGGCCACGTGTGGAGGCAGACCTTCGGGGACGGCGGGAAGCCCGTCGGCGAGCTGCGGAAGGGCGAGGAGACGTCCGAGACAGGGACCACGCAGACGTTCTATCCGGACGACTCGATCTTCGAGAGCACCGAGTTCGACTTCGAGACCCTCCGCGCACGGTTCCAGCAGATGGCCTTCCTCAACAAGGGACTGCGCATCACGCTGACGGACGAGCGCGTGGACGCGGTGGAGGTGGACGAGGTCGCCGAGGCCGAGAGCGCGCAGACCTCCGACGGCGAGCCGAAGCATCGGGAGGTCGTGTACCTGTACGAGAACGGGCTGCTGGACTACGTCCGTCATCTCAATTCCTCCAAGCGGGTGGATGTGATCCACCCCGACGTGATCGCCTTCGAGACCGAGGACACGGACCGGAAGATGGCCGTGGAGGTGGCCCTGCAGTGGACCTCCGCGTATTCGGAGAGCGTGCACACCTACGCGAACACGATCAACACGCACGAGGGAGGCACGCACGAAGAGGGTTTCCGTGCGGCCATGACCACGCTGATCAACAAGTACGCACGCGAGAAGAACATCATCAAGGAGAAGGACGACAACCTCACGGGTGACGACATCCGGGAGGGATTGACGGCCGTCATCTCCGTCAAGCTGTCGGAGCCGCAGTTCGAGGGCCAGACGAAGACCAAGCTCGGCAACTCCGAGGCGAAGGGCTTCGTCCAGCGCGTGGTCACCGACCAGCTCGGCGACTGGCTGGAGCGCAACCCCGGCCCGGCACGCGACGTCATCCGGAAGTCGATCCAGGCATCGCAGGCGCGCCTCGCGGCCCGCAAGGCGCGCGAGTCCACACGGCGCAAGGGACTGCTGGAATCCGGCGGGATGCCCGGAAAGCTCAAGGACTGCCAGTCCAAGGACCCCGCGCGCTCCGAGATCTACATCGTCGAGGGTGACTCGGCCGGCGGCTCCGCAGTCCGCGGGCGCAACCCCGAGACCCAGGCCATCCTGCCGCTGCGCGGCAAGATCCTGAACGTCGAGCGCGCCCGCCTCGACCGTGCCCTCGGCAACAGCGAGGTCCAGGCCATGATCACCGCCTTCGGCGCGGGGATCGGCGAGGACTTCAACGTCGACAAGGCCCGGTACCACAAGATCGTGCTCATGGCCGATGCCGACGTGGACGGCCAGCACATCACGACGCTGCTGCTGACCCTGCTGTTCCGCTACATGCGGCCGCTCATCGAGAACGGCTTCGTGTACCTCGCGCAGCCGCCGCTGTACCGGATCAAGTGGTCCAACGCGAAGCACGACTACGTGTTCAGCGACAGGGAGCGCGACGAGGTCATCAAGATGGGCCTGGCGAACAACCAGCGCCTGCCCAAGGACAACGGGATCCAGCGCTACAAGGGTCTCGGCGAGATGGACTACACGGAGCTGTGGGACACCACCATGGATCCCGACCACCGCACCCTGCTGCAGGTCACCATGGACGACGCCGCGGCCGCCGACCAGGTGTTCTCGGTCCTCATGGGCGAGGACGTGGAGTCCCGCCGCAACTTCATCCAGCAGAACGCCAAGGACGTGCGTTTCCTCGATATCTGACGGGTAACCCCGGCATTCTGCCGGCGCAACGAAAGTAAGAGTGGACTTAGGGTCCCTACCCGAGCTTGCGAGGGAAAGGGAGAAGTCCGGTCGAGCGCCTACACAGAACGTCGGGGCCACCCTTGCTCAGATTCGCCAGTACTGCGGGGCAAAAAATGACGAACGGAACTGATTCATGAGTGACGACATCACCGGCAACGGACCGGACGAGCCCATCGAGGGCGAGGTCCTGACGGACCGCGTCGAGCAGGTCGACCTGCAGACGGAGATGCAGCGGTCCTACCTGGACTACGCGATGGCGGTCATCGTGGGCCGGGCGCTGCCCGACGTCCGCGACGGGCTGAAGCCCGTGCACCGCCGTGTGCTCTACGCGATGTTCGACGGCGGCTACCGGCCGGACCGCTCGTTCAACAAGTGTGCCCGCGTGGTCGGTGAGGTCATGGGCCAGTACCACCCGCACGGCGACTCGGCGATCTACGACGCCCTGGTGCGCCTCATCCAGGACTGGACGATGCGCTACCCGCTGGCGCTCGGCCAGGGGAACTTCGGATCACCCGGCAACGACGGCGCCGCGGCACCGCGATACACCGAGACGAAGATGGCCCCGCTCGCCATGGAGATGGTGCGCGACATCGACGAGGAGACCGTCGACTTCCAGGACAACTACGACGGCAAGAACCAGGAGCCGACGATCCTCCCGTCGCGCTTCCCGAACCTGCTCGTCAACGGCTCCTCCGGCATCGCCGTCGGCATGGCCACCAACATCCCTCCGCACAACCTGCGCGAGGTCGCCGACGGGGTCCAGTGGTACCTCGAGAACCCGCAGGCCACGAAGGAAGAACTCCTCGAGGCCCTGATCGTGCGTATCAAGGGACCCGACTTCCCCACGGGCGCCCAGATCCTGGGGCACAAGGGTATCGAGGACGCCTACCGCACGGGTCGCGGCTCGGTCACCATGCGGGCCGTCGTCAACGTCGAGGAGATCCAGAACCGGACGTGCCTCGTCGTCACGGAACTGCCCTACCAGGCCAATCCCGACAACCTGGCGATCAAGATCGCCGAACTGGTCAAGGACGGCAAGGTCAGCGGCATCGCCGACCTCCGCGACGAGACATCCGGCCGCACGGGCCAGCGCCTCGTGATCGTGCTGAAGCGCGACGCCGTCGCGAAGGTGGTTCTCAACAACCTCTACAAGCACACGCAGCTGCAGGACAACTTCAGCGCCAACATGCTGGCGATCGTCGACGACGTACCCCGCACGCTCAGCCTCGACGCGTTCATCCGCCACTGGGTGACCCACCAGCTCGAGGTCATCGTGCGCCGTACCCGGTACCGGCTGCGCAAGGCGGAGGAGGAAGCCCACATCCTCCGTGGACTGCTGAAGGCCCTCGACGCCCTGGACGAGGTCATCGCGCTGATCCGCGCCTCGTCCACCACCGACCAGGCCCGGGACGGGCTGATGGGGCTGCTCTCGATCGACGAGCTGCAGGCCACGGCCATCCTGAACATGCAGCTCCGGCGCCTCGCGGCCCTCGAGCGGCAGAAGATTCAGGACCGCCATGCCGAGCTCGAGTCGATGATCACGGAGTTCAACCGGATCCTCGCCTCCGAGGACGTGCAGCGCGGCATCGTCAGCACCGAGCTGGCGGAGATCGTCGCCAAGTTCGGCGACGAGCGGCGCACCGAGATCCTCATGGGCTACGACGGCGACATGAGCATGGAGGACCTGATCCCCGAGGAGGAGATGGTCGTGACCATCACCCGCGGGGGCTACGTCAAGCGCACGCGGAGTGACAACTACCGCCAGCAGGCCCGCGGCGGGAAGGGCATCAGGGGCGCGCAGCTGCGCGGCGACGACGTCGTCGAGCACTTCTTCGTCACGACCACCCACCACTGGCTCCTGTTCTTCACCAACCTGGGCCGGGTGTACCGCGCGAAGGCGTACGAACTCGTCGAGGCCGCACGGGACGCCAAGGGACAGCACGTGGCGAATCTCCTGGCCTTCCAGCCCGACGAGACAATCGCCCAGGTCCTGGACCTGCGCGACTACCAGCAGTCGCCGTACCTGGTCCTGGCGACCAAGCGCGGACTGGTGAAGAAGACGCGACTGGAGGACTACGACACGAACCGCACCGCCGGCGTGATCGCGATCAACCTGCGGGACAACGACGAGCTCGTCTCCGCGCAGCTGGTGTCCGGGGACGACGACATCATGCTCGTCTCGCGCAAGGGACAGTCGCTGCGGTTCACGGCCGACGACGACGCCCTGCGGCCCATGGGGCGTGCCACCTCGGGTGTGACCGGCATGAAGTTCCGTCCGGACGACGAACTGCTGGCCGCGAACGTGGTCACGGACGACTCCTACGTCTTCATCGTCACCGAGGGCGGCTTCGCGAAGAGGACGAAGGTGGACGACTACCGCGTGCAGGGTCGCGGCGGACTGGGCATCAAGGTCGCAAAGCTGGCCGAGGAGCGTGGCGACCTCGTCGGGGCGCTGGTCGTCCAGGAAGAGGACGAGGTCCTCGTGGTCATGGGCGGCGGCAAGGTGGTGCGCTCGGCGGTGGCCGGAGTACCCGCGAAGGGACGCGACACCATGGGTGTCATCTTCGCGAAGCCGGACAAGACCGACCGCATCATCGCCGTCGCACGGAACAGTGAGCGCAGCGTCGCCGTCGAGGAGGGCCTCATCGAGGATCCTGCCGAGGGCAGCCCGGATGTCGACGTCATCGGGACGATCACCCCGCAGGAGGATCCTGCGGAGTTCACAGCCGATGAAGTACGGTTGTCGACAGAGGAAACGGCTGAGCCCGACGCTGAGTCGCCCGAACACGGAGGTATCGAGTGAGCTCGGCCAACACCAACCCGCGGTCGTCCAGCGGACCAGTGCGAACGTCCGGGACGCCGTCGCGCGTGAACGCTCCCGCCCGTCCGCCGCAGCGTCCGGCGTCCGCCGGACAGACCGCCCGGCCGGGGCAGCGCCCGGGCCTCGTGAAGCCGGCTCCGAAGGCCAAGGCCCGCAAGGCCCGGCTGCTCGTCAGCAAGGTCGATCCGTGGTCGGTCCTGAAGATGTCGTTCCTGCTGTCCGTTGCGCTCGGGATCGTCACCGTGGTCGCGTCCTTCGTCATCTGGACCGTCCTCGACCTGACCGGCATCTTCGACGGGGTCAATGAGCTGCTTCGCGAGATCGCAGGGTCGGAGAGTGGTGGCTTCGACCTCCGCCAGTTCGCCTCCCTGCCGCAGGTGCTCTCCTTCGCGACGATCATCGCCGTCGTGAACGTCGTACTCCTGACCGCCCTCGCCATGCTCTCGGCCGTGCTGTACAACATCTCGTCCACCCTCGTCGGTGGCATCGGCGTCACCCTGACCGACGACTAGGCCTCCGACGACCAGGAGACCGTCCTCTTCGGCGCCCCCGGGCGATTTGAAGAATGCCGAGACACTACTGTAAAGTCATGTCTCGGCCCGAAGAGGTATCGGGGCGTATAGCTCAGGCGGTTAGAGCGCTTCGCTGATAACGAAGAGGTCCCAGGTTCAAGTCCTGGTACGCCCACGGATCCACCACTCGCAGGTGACTGCAAGGAGACTGTCGTGAAGAAGTTGCTCGTCGCAGCAGCGGCTGCAGCAAGTGTCCTCGTGTACAAGCGGTGGAAGGATTCGGAGAAAAGCAAGAGCGTCTGGAGCAATGCGACGGACGAAGTGGTTTAGCTTCAGGGAACGGCGTCGGTGATCGATTCACCGGATGAAGTCCTTTTCGGGGGCATGGCGCAATTGGTAGCGCACCTGCTTTGCAAGCAGGGGGTTCGGGGTTCGAGTCCCCGTGCCTCCACCGAAGAAAAGTCCCGGCCGGTAGCCGGGACTTTTCGCATTGGCGGGACGGGTGACGGGGTGCTGATGTCGTGCCCTACAGTTGCCGGGTGACTATCTTCCTTTCGATCCTCGGAGTCATCGGGGTGTCGGCATCCGGACCGATCATGGCGGCCACCGCAGCGCCGGTCCTGGCCATCGCCTTCTGGCGTAACCTCCTCGGCGCCGTCCTGATGGGAGGGCCCGCGGTCGTGTCGAAGAGGGCGGAGTTCGCCGCTCTGACCCGGGCGGAGTACCGGCGGCTCGGCATCGCGGCCGTCGCCCTCGCCCTCCACTTCGCGTGCTTCATCACCGCACTGAAGCTGACGTCGGTCGCCGCGGCCACGGCTCTCGTCTGCCTCCAGGTGGCGTGGATCGCGCTGTTCAACGCCCTGCTGGGATCGCGGCCGCAGGCGGCAGTGGTGGCGGGGCTCGGAGTCGCTTTCCTCGGCGTCGTCATCATCACCGGATTCGATCTCTCGCTGTCGAGGGAGGCACTCCTCGGCGACCTCCTCGCCCTGGCCGGTGGGGCGCTGGCCGCGATCTACCAGATGGCTGGTGCCGCCGCCCGTCGGACCATGTCCACCGGGACATATACGACGCTCTGCTACGGCGCCTGCGCGATCATCCTGGTGGTCCTATGTGCTGTTACCGGGCAGCCCATCGTCGGTTTCAGCCCCGCCGCCTGGGCGGGCATCCTCGCCGTCACGCTGCTGGCCCAGATCATGGGTCACTCCGTGTTCAATCATCTCCTGGCCGTCATGAGCCCGCTCGTCGTCTCCATGATCATCCTGCTCGAGATCCCCGGAGCGGCGATCCTCGCTGCGGTGTTCCTGGGCGAGCAGCTCCCCCTGGGCACCTACGGCGGATTGGTCCTCATCCTGGTGGGTCTGGCGGTCGTCATCCGAGGCCAGCAGCGACGAAGGGCACGCCGTTCCCCCGCAGAAGCGCAAGCGGCGACAGCCCCACCGCCCGGCCTGGGTGGTTAGAATATTCTTGATCGGTTATATACGATACGAGTGATGGCACTTAACAAGAAGAACCCCCGGCCGGTGGCCGGGGGTTCCCGCATGTGAGGCTGACCTGTCAGACCTTCGGGTCGTCCGACGGCTTGGCGGCGGCGTGCTTGGCCGTCTCCGTGGCGTCTTTCGCCTTGTCAGCGACGGTCTGAGCCGCGTCGGCGGCCTTGTTCTTGGCGCCGTCCGTTGTGCCGACCTTGCTGTCGCCCTCCGAGGCCGCGGCGCGATCGGCCGCCTCCTTGATGGAGGTGACGACCTCCTTGGCTTCGCGCGTCTTCTCGGTGGACACCGGAGCAGGTGCTGCCTTGATCGGGGCCGGGGTCTTCCAGGGATCCTCGACCGGGCGCGATGCCCGCCAGGCCGCGACACCGGCGAGGGCGGCACTCAGGATAATGCCGACGATCAGCCAGCCCTTGCCCTTCTTGCGCCGCTGGCTCTTCTTCAGGTCCTTGGAGGCCTGCAGGGTGGCGGCGACGAGGCGCTTCTGTGCCTTCTTGACCGCTTTCTTGTCACCGGTGATCCTGATGACGGCTTTCTCGACGGCGGGCGGCACGTGCGCGGTGGCCAGCGAGCGGGACGCGGTGTCTGCCGCCTCGCCCAGCCTGGTCGACAGGGCCGGGAGGTAGTCATCGACCACCTTGACCTTCGCCGAGTTCAGTGCCGGAGCAGCCTTGTCGAGGGTGCCCTGGATTCGCGGCGTGGTGTCGTCGATGACCTGGGAGATACGGGGGCCGACCTTGTCGATACCGTCCTGGATCTTCGGCGTGACGACGGCGATACCACCGGCGATACCACCGGTGATTCCGTCGGTGGCCTTGCGGACGGAGTCCTGCAGTGCGGGCACGGCGGTCTCCCTGCCCTTCTCCCACCGTGGCTTCGCCCATTCGTAGGCGGCATCGACGCGGGGCGTGGCCCATTCCCGTGCGGCTGCCAGGCCGGCAGCGGCCGCCAGTCCGAGTGCGACGCCTTCTTCGAGTTCGTGGGTGGCGCGGTCGTTCTTCTTCACAAAAACCTCCAAGTGGGGTGGTTACTCGTTTTGATCAGCCTACGTTGCATGGGCAGAGCGTGCTATCCGGCCGGCAGGTGGAACGGCCCGCGAGGGTGCCGTTTCACTGTGCGCGGAATGGCCTCCCTCCAGCTTATTGTCGGATGCCGCGTGGAAGAATGGCCTGATGACTGCTATTCCGACAGCAAAAGCGACCATCCACACCAACCAGGGCGACATCGCGGTGAACCTCTTCGGCAATCATGCGCCGAAGACGGTGAAGAACTTCGTGGGCCTCGCCACCGGTGAGATCGCCTGGACCCACCCGCAGACCGGCGAGGAGAGCAACGCTCCCCTCTACGACGGGACGATCTTCCACCGCATCATCAAGGACTTCATGATCCAGGGCGGGGATCCCCTGGGCCAGGGCACCGGTGGCCCCGGCTACAAGTTCGACGACGAGATCAACCCCGACCTCTCCTTCAAGGAGCCCTACAAGCTGGCGATGGCGAACGCCGGCACCCAGGGCGGGCGCGGCACCAACGGGTCGCAGTTCTTCATCACCTCCGTCCCCACCACCTGGCTCCAGGGCAAGCACACCATCTTCGGTGACGTCACCGACGAGACGTCGCGTGCGGTGGTCGACAAGCTGAACTCGATCGCCACCGACATGAGGGACAAGCCCCTCGAGGATGTCGTCGTCAAGAGCATCACCGTGGAACAGCTCTAACCCAGATGTCCTACGGTGTCCCCGCGCCCGACGCCGCCGGCCAGCCGGCGCCCGTCTGCCCCCGGCACCCCGACCGCATCAGCTATGTGAGATGCCAGAGGTGCGATCGGCCGGCCTGTGCGGAGTGCCAGCGGCCGGCGGCGGTCGGTTTCCAGTGCGTCGATTGCGTACGGGAGCAGGCCGCCAGCGCTCCGGTCTACCGGAATGCTTTCGGTGGCGTCGCGCGCGGGGGCACGACCGTCGTGACCTACACGCTGATCGGTATCTGCGTGGTGGTCTTCCTGCTGCAGCTGGTGCTGCCCGGGGTGACCAACGCTTTCATCTATGCCCCGTTCTTCACCGCCGGGGTGGAGGGGGCCGTCCCGGCCCAGCCCTGGCGCATGCTGACGGCGGCGTTCCTCCACTCACCGGGCTCGTACCTCCATATCGCCTTCAACATGTACGCGCTCTACATCCTGGGCAAGGTCCTGGAGCCCGCGCTGGGACGCGCGAGGTTCCTCGCGCTGTACCTGATCTCCGCCCTTGGCGGGTCGGTCGGCGTGCTGCTGCTGACGGGGAACCCCGGACAGGGCGTCGTCGGCGCCTCCGGCGCGGTGTTCGGACTGTTCGGAGCGCTCTTCATCGTCCAGCGGAAGCGGGGCGCGGACGTACGACAGATCGTCGTCCTGATCGCGATCAACGCCGCGCTGGGCTTCCTGGTGCCGTCGATCGCCTGGCAGGCCCACCTGGGCGGGCTCATTGCCGGCGCTGCGTGCGCCGCGGTGATCGCCTACGCCCCACGCGGTCCCCGCCAGGCCCGCCTCCAATGGCTGGGGCTGGGAGGCGTCGTCGTCGTGTTGATCCTGCTCACCCTGCTGGGCGTCTCGCTCCTCCCGTTCTAGGGACGTACTTCCAGGGGGACGAATTCAGGGAGGGCCGGTGCGCATCGCACCGACCCTCCCTGAGTTGTCCACACCCCTTATCCACACCGGGGATAACTTACACACATGTAATTCCACAGCTGTGGATAAGCATCGCCCGGAATTTCGGGCCCGTCGGTGAACCATCAACAATTCTGTGCACATCTGTGGATAACTTTCTGCACAGCGTGTGTACAGAGCGGCGCAGGGGTTTCATCCCCGATTTCCGCCGTCGAGTACCGACCGCGCGGTTACCGCCAGCGCGTCGTCATGAGGAACCCGACTATCGCGATGCCGAAACCGGCGAGGATGTTCCACGAGCCCCACGCCTCGACGGGGAAGCGCGATTCCGAGATGTAGAACGTGATGATCCAGAGCAGGCCGATGATCATGAGCCCGAACATCACGGGCTTGTACCAGGCGGGGTTCGGCTTGGGCTGCGAGGACTTCACGGCAGTAGTGGCGGACCTGGCTCTTTTGCGGGGCTTCGACTCGGGCACGGTTTCTCCTCGGCAGGGCACGGCTGCGGTCAGCTGCGCCGGTGGTCGTTCCGGCTGCCATCCCATGCCCAGACCCGCAGGCTATCCTGAAGGAGAACACCGTCCGGCGGCCCGGTTATCCCCATGATTCTAGCCAAGAACCGTCCGATACCCGTGCAACCCCAGGGCAGGAGCGGCAATGGTCAGGTCAGCCGTCGACGCTGCGCCGCGCGGACCGACGGTCGGGACGCGTCCGGAGCGCCGCCGTCGTACGCCGTTCCAGCTGGTCGCCCAGGTGCTCGGCGAGCTGCTGGTCACCGCGGGTGTGATTCTCCTGCTGTTCGTCGGGTGGGAACTCTGGTGGACCAATATCGACTCCGGGATCCGGCAGGAGCAGGCGCTCGAGGAGTTCTTCTCCGAGGTGCCGTCCCTCGAGGAGGCCCCCCTCCCGCCGGTGCAGGGCGGAAATGGGACCGTCCCCGAGGAGTTCGGCGACCCTGTCGTCCTCCCGCAGGCCGACCTCACCGGGACCTTCGGGGCCGTCTACGTTCCCCGGTTCGGCGGGGACTACTCACGACCGGTCACCTCCGGCGTGGGTTCCGACATCCTGGACAACCTCGGGCTCGGGCACTATCCCGGGACGGCCGCTCCGGGCGCCGTCGGGAACTTCGCTCTCGCCGGGCACCGCCAGACGCACGGGCAGGTGCTCGACCAGATCCACACCCTGGTCCCGGGCGACAGGATCTACGTCCAGACGCGCGAGGGCTACTACACCTACGTCTTCCGCAACACGGAGATCGTGCTGCCGGATCGCTCGGACGTCATCGCGCCGGTGCCCACCCAGCCTGGAGCGGAGCCGGTGGACCGGATCCTCACCCTCACCAGCTGCAACCCGAGGTTCGGTGCGCAGGAGCGTATTATTGCTTACTCGGTGCTGGAGTCCTGGCGTCCCGCGGATGCGGGGCCTCCGCCCGAGATCGCGGAGCAGGTAGCCCGCGCCGCAGGACAGGGATGACCACGATGTACGGATGGATCTTCCGGGCACTCCCCGGACCACAGTGGCTGCGCATCATCCTCTCCGTGGTCCTGGCTCTCGTGGCCGTCGCGGTGCTGATGCTTTTCGTGTTCCCCTGGGTCTCCCAGTTCAACCCGCTCACCGATTCAACGATTGGTTCCCCCTGACTCATGGCTGACACCACCAGAATCCTCGTCGTCGACAACTACGACAGCTTCGTCTACACGCTGGTCGGTTACCTCCAGGAACTCGGTGCCGAGACGACCGTGGTCCGCAACGACGACCTCACGCTCGCCGAGGTCCAGGAGATGGCCGCCTCACGCGATGGCGTGCTGATCTCTCCCGGCCCGGGTACGCCCGCCGATGCGGGCGTGTGCGTGGACCTGATCAGGTGGTGCGGTGAGCACGCCAAGCCCATGCTCGGGGTCTGCCTCGGCCACCAGGCCCTCGCCGAGGCCTACGGCGGAACCGTCACCCATGCGCCGGAATTGATGCACGGCAAGACCTCCCTGGTGGAGCACGATGCCACCAGTGTGTTCGCCGGGCTTCCGTCGCCTGTGACGGCGACGCGCTACCACTCGCTCGCGGCCGTCAGCGACGACGTCCCGGACGAGCTCTCGGTCACGGCCCGCACGGCCAGCGGCATCATCATGGGCCTCGAACACAGGAGTGCGCCGCTGTGCGGCGTCCAGTTCCATCCGGAATCGGTCCTGACGGAGGGCGGGTACCGGATGCTCGGCAACTGGCTCGAATCCCTGGGCCTCCAGGGCGCATCGGCCATGTCGGCAGGACTCAGCCCGCTCATCGCCCGCTAGTTCCCGCCCTCCGTCGGCCGCGGCTCCGAGGGTTCTCCCGTCGCCCGGCCCTGCGGCATGTCGGACGGCTTGTCGCTCGGCGTCCCGGCCGGCTCGGGGGCTGGTTCCTGGGTGGGTTCCGGAACAGGCTCCTGGACGGGTTCGGCCGGTGCCTTCGCGATGGTGAGGACGATCTCCGTCCCCTGGGCCACCTCGGACCGTGCCGGCTCCGACTGCGCGGTGATGATACCCGGCTCCACGACGCTGTTCTCGACCTCGCGGACGCTGAAGGGCAGCTGCACCGCCGGATCTTCGAGCAGGGCCTGCGCCTGGGCGACCGTGAGGTCGGTCAGCAGCGGAACCGTCACCCTGCCGCTGGAGAGCACCAGATCCACAGCACTCCCGACCGGGACGGACTGCCCGGGCTGCGGACTCGTGGTGATGACCCGTCCCGGCGCAACCGCTGCGCTGGTCTCCTCGGTGACATCGCCGCCCTTCAGGCCCAGGTCCTCGAGCGCGTCGCGTGCCGATGACTCCGTGAGGCCGGGGAGGGATGCGGGCAGCACCACATTCGCCGGTCCCCGGGAGACCGTGATGTTCACGCGGGAGTCCGGCTCGACCGACGCACCCGCCGCAGGGTCCGACGCGATGACGTCCCCGGCTTCGACCGACGCGTTGAACTCCTCGTCCGTGGAGGGAAGAAGGCCCGCGTCCTCGATGGCGTCCGTCGCGTCGCCCTCCGGCAGACCGACCAGATCGGGGACATTCACCGTGGCGACCTCCTGGACGGGCCGGTCGTTCACGGAGGTGATCACGAAGTACCCGGCTGCGAGCACGAGCAGCACCGCCACGAAGAACACCGTGGTCCAGGCCGTCCGGGAGGCGCGTCGCCGCTGCTCCTTCCGCGCGTCGGGCTCGTCCCTGTCGTGCAGGACGTCCAGCCTGTCGTCGGGCTCCTCGTCCGGCTGGTGATCCCATTCGGCCGGTGCCTGGTCGCCCGCCACCCTGTCCATGGCGCGGGTGCCCGGTCCGCCGGATGTCGCCGCAACGGCCCCCAGGGCGGCAGGGTACGTCCGCGACGCCGTGACGCCCATCGCCTCGGTCGCGTCACCCGCCGCGCCGGCGAGCACCACGCCGCGGCCGGCGTCGAGCAGTGCCCTCCGGAAGGCACCGGCGTCCTCGAACCGGTGGTCGCGGTCCTTCTGCAGCGCCTTGGCGAGCACCGAGTCGAGCGCAGGGGTCACCTCGGGGTTCAGCGTGCTGGCGAGAGGAGGTGCCTCCCGCACGTGCTGGTAGGCCACGGAGACCGGGCTGTCACCGATGAACGGCGGTCGCCCGGTCAGCAGCTCGAACAGCAGGCAGCCGGCCGAGTACAGGTCGCTCCGCGCGTCGACCGTCTCCCCGCGCGCCTGCTCGGGTGACAGGTACTGCGCCGTGCCGAGCACGGCCTGCGTCTGTGTCATGGTGGCCTGCGAATCGGCGATGGCGCGGGCGATGCCGAAATCCATCACCTTGACGGCGCCGTCGGGCGTGATCATGACGTTGGCGGGCTTGATGTCACGGTGGACGATGCCCGCCCGGTGGCTGTACGCGAGGGCGCCGAGGACGCCGGCCACGTAGGTGACGCTGACCTCCGGGGTGAGGTCGCCGGCCTTGACGTGGTCACGCAGGGTACGACCCTCCACGTACTCCATCACGATGAACGGGACCCGCACCTCGTGCTGCGGCCGGTCCGGGATCTCCTCCTCGCCCGTGTCGTACACCGCCACGATGCTCGGATCGTTGAGCCCGGCCACGGCCTGGGCTTCCCGCCGGAACCTTGCCTGGAAGAGCGGATCCCGGGCGAGGTCCGCGCGCAGGATCTTGATGGCGACCGAACGGCCCAGACGCAGGTCGATTCCGCGGTGCACGTCGGCCATACCCCCGCGGCCGATCAGTTCACGGACCTCGTAGCGCCCGTTCAGGATGCGCTCGGTGATCGTCACGTCGCATCCTTCCCGCGCCGTCTCGGGTCGCCGGTCACGGGCCGGTGGTGGCTGTCGGCGCGGGGGTCGGCGCCGTGGCCGCGGACGTCGCCGGTGGTGCGGGCGCAGTCGTCGTCGGGACCGCCGGCTGAGGGGCCGGGGGTGCGGGAGCCTGGGTCGCTGGCGGGCCGGACGAGACCACGTATCGCACCTCGCTGTTCACCGGCACCGCTGCCCCGGGTCCCGGATCCGTGCGCAGCACCGTTCCCTCGGGCTGCTGTGATTCCTCCCTGCCCACGTTCACGGGCCGCAGGCCGAGCTCCACGAGGGCGGCCTCGAGCTCCGCGCCGGTTCGTCCCTGCAGTCCCGCGGGGATCGTGACCTGCTCCGGTCCGGTCGACACGGTGAGGGTGACGGTGTCGCCCGGGCTCAGCGCCCCGACGGGGGCGACGCCAATCACCAGGCCCGCAGCGAACTCGGCGGACGACTCCCGCTGGGATTCCACGCGGAACCCCAGTCCACCGAGTTCCGCCGAGACCTCCGCCTCGGGCCGGCCCAGGTACTGGCTCGGTGTGATGACCACCTGATCGGCCTCCGTGGTGCTCGGAGACGGGGAGGGCGACGGCGAGGTGGGCGACGGCGACGGTGTACGGGACGTCGTCGGCGCGGCGCTCGCGGAGGTGCTCGTCTCCGCCGGCGCGGGGTCACCGCCACCGGACAGGAGGGGTTGCAGGACGAGGAAGGCGATGGCGCCGAGGGCGAGCAGGAGAAGCACGATCAGCGGGATCAGCCACGGGCTCCGGCCGTTCTCGTCCTCGTCGCGGTTCGGCTGCTCGGGAGAGGGCGCGTCGAGGTCCTCCTCCGACCAGTTCCGCGATGCGGCGATGCCGGCCGCTGCGCCGACCGCGGCCGGTGCGGCGACCGTGGGCAGTGCCGACGTCGACGGCGCCGGCACCATCGTCGTCGCCTGCGTGTCCTGGCGGGGAATCGCCGCGGTGGAGTCGCCCGGATCCGGGGCGAAGGACAGCAGGCCCGGCACGGCCGCCTCCGCGGCACGGATGTCGCCGGCGCGGATGGCATCGACGGCGCGCGCGAGGGATTCGGCGTCGCGTGGTCGATCCGCGGGGTCCTTGGCCAGCATGGAGCCGATGAGTGCCCTGACCGGCCGCGGGATGGACTGCGGAAGCGGCGGCGGGGCGTCGTTGACCTGCGCGAGGGCGATCGCGATCTGCGATTCGCCGGAGAACGGGCGCCGTCCGGCCAGCAGTTCGTACCCGATGACGCCGAGTGCATAGATGTCGGACGAGCCCGTGGCCGGCTGGCCGGTCGCCTGCTCCGGCGCGAGGTACTGCGCCGTCCCCATGACCTGGCCCGTAGCGGTCAGCGGTACCTGATCGGCCAGCCGCGCGATCCCGAAGTCGGTGATCTTCACGCGGCTGTCCGGCATCACGAGGATGTTGCCCGGCTTCACGTCCCGGTGCACGAGGCCCTGGCGGTGCGCGACGGCGAGGGCGGTGGCGGTCTGCCCGACGATCGAGAGCGTGCGGTCGGGGGAGAGGACCTGTTCCTTCTCGATGACGGCCGAGAGCGGCTGCCCCGGAACGAGTTCCATCACGAGGTACGCGGATCCGCCCTCCTCGCCGTAGTCGAAGACGTTCGCGATGCCTTCGTGGTTCAGCAGCGCCGTATGGCGGGCCTCGGCCCGGAAGCGGTTGAGGAACGCGGGATCGCCCGAGTACTCCTCCTTGAGGATCTTGATCGCGACGACGCGGCCGAGGATCTGGTCCCGCGCCTTCCACACCTCGCCCATGCCCCCGATGGCGATCCGCTCGGTCAGTTGGAACCTGCCGCCCAGGGTGATGCCTGATGTGGGCCTCATCTGTTCAACACCGCCTCTATGAGTCTCTTGGCACTGGGGGAGGTCAATTGCTGACCAGTGGGGATGTCCACGTTCTCCATCACGATCGAAAGTGCTACCTGGGGGTCGTCCGCTGGCGCGAAGCCCGTGAACCATGCGTTGTCACCGGTTTCGGAGAACTCCGCGGTTCCCGTCTTGCCGGCCACCCGGACACCGGGCACCTGGGCGCCCACCCCCGTGCCGTTGTCCACCACGTTGACCATCCATTCCGTGAGCTGGTCCGCGGTGTCCCCGCTGACCGACTGGCGCAGCGACTCCGGCTGGGGCGACTCGATGAGCTCGAGGTCCGCGGCCCGGATCGATTTCACGAGCTGCGGTTTCATCTGCTGGCCGTCGTTCGCGATGGCGGCGGACACCATCGCCATCTGGAGGGGTGTCACCCGCGTGTCGAACTGCCCGACGGCGGACTGCGCCAGCTCGGTGTCCGTCAGGTCCGAGGGGAAGACGCTCGCGATGACCCTGGTGGGAATGTCCATCTCCTCGCCGAACCCGAACTTCGCGGCCTGCTCCGCGATGGCCTCCTCACCCAGGTCCAGTGCGATCTGCGCGAAGGGCGTGTTGCACGACTGTTCCAGCGCGAACTCGAGGTCCGCCGTCGTCCTGCTCGCGCAGTTGCCCGAGACGAAGTTCGGCAGGGTGTACTCGATCCCGGGGAATTCCAGGGCGGGAGGATTCGGGATCTGCGATTCGGCGTCGTACTCCCCGGACTCGAGCGCGGCCGCGGCGTCGATGAGCTTGAAGACGGATCCGGGCGAGACGAGGGATTCGGTGGCCGGGTTCGTATAGATCGAGAGGCCCGGCTGCTCCGACAGCTTCGCGGCATTCTGCTCGATGACCGCGGTGTCGTGCCCCGAGAGGAGGTTGGGGTCGTAGGAGGGCTTCGAGACCATCGCGAGGATGTTGCCCGTGGAGGGCTCCATCACCACGATCGAGCCGCGTTGACCGTCGGGGATGAGGTCGGAGGCGAGCTGCTGGATCTCCGGGTCGATCGTGAGCTCCACCGACGCGCCCTGAGGATCGACGCCGGAGAAGAGGGTCACCACGCGGTCGTAGAACAGTGAGCTGCTGGTTCCCGCGAGGATCTCCGATTCCGCTTTCTCGAGCTGCGATGACCCGAGGGAGAGGGAGTAGTACCCGCTCAGGTGGGCGTACAGTTCCGGTTCGTTGTACACGCGCTGGTAGTTGAACTGGTCGCTCGAGGGCACGGACTCGGCGATGGCACGGCCGTCGACGAGGATCGCGCCGCGCTGCCGGCCGAAGTCCTGGTAGAGCTGGCGGCTGTTCCACGGGTTCGCCTTGAGTTCCTGCGCCTGGAAGAACTGCACGTAGGTGAGGGAACCGAGCACCAGGGCGAACATGCTGATCGCCACGACCCACGCCCTGCGGATGGCCTGGTTCATCGGGTGGCCACCTTCGCGGTCCGCTTCTTCACGGGTTTGCCGCTGACTCCGACCGCATCGGGGAAGGAGTCCTTCATGGGTGCCGTCGGCACCGGGCGGCGGGCGGTCTCGGAGATGAGCAGGATCAGGGCCACGATGAGCCAGTTCGCCAGCAGCGACGAGCCACCGGCGGACATGAACGGCGTGGTGAGGCCCGTCAGGGGGATCAGGCGCGTGATGCCGCCGATGACCACGAAGCACTGTAGGGCGATCGTGAAGGAGAGGCCGCAGGCGAGGAGCTTGCCGAAACCGTCCTTCGTCCCCAGCGCGGCCCGGATCCCCCGGGAGACCAGGAGTACGTAGAGCATCACGATGGCGACGACGCCGATGAGCCCCAGCTCCTCGCCCAGTGCGGCGATGATCATGTCGCTGTTGGCATACGTGACGAGGTCGGGGCGCCCTGCTCCGAAGCCCGTGCCGGCGAGTCCGCCGTTGGCCAGGCCGAACAGGCCCTGCACCACCTGGTGGCTGCCGCCCGGCGCGCGGTCGTAGACCTCCGGGGCGAAGGCGTTGATCCAGGAATCGAACCGCAGTGCGACGTGGCTGAACAATTCGAGCGCCACGAAGATGCCGACGCCGATCATGGCCAGTCCGATCAGCACCCAGCTGACCCGGCTCGTCGCGACGTAGATCATGACCATGAACAGACCGAAGAAGAGGATGGACGAGCCGAGGTCCCGCTGGAAGATCAGCACGCCGATGCTCACGAGCCAGGCAGCCGCCATGGGCGCGAGGTCCTTGAAGCGGGGGAGCTGGAGCGGACCCAGCTTCTTGCCCGCCAGCAGGATGAGGTCCCGATTCGTCGAGAGATACCCCGCGAAGAAGATGGCAAGGGTGATCTTCGCGATCTCGCCCGGCTGGAAGGTGCCGAAGCCCACCGAGATCCAGATCCGCGCCCCGTTGATCTCCAGGCCGAGTGGGGCCGGGGCGAGCGGCAGCAGGAGGAGGACGGCGCTGACGATCAGCGAGATGTACGTGAAGCGGCGCAGCAGCCTGTGGTCCCGCAGGAGGATCAGGAGGACCGCGGCGGCGCCCATGGCGACGGCCGTCCACATCACCTGCTGCGGTGCGACGGGACTCATTTCCGGGTTGACCTGCATGGCCGACAGATCCAGTCGGTGGATCATGGCCAAGCCGATTCCGTTCAGCGCCACCACGATCGGAAGAATGAGCGGATCGGCATACTTCGCCCGGAAGCGCAGGACGACATGCAGGAACAGGCTCATGAGGGTGAGGGTCAGGCTGAGGGTCCAGAAGAACTCACTGAACGCCTCCTCGCGATCCACGCCCGCCAGGTAGTTGGCGGTGATCGCGACGACGAGCGCGAGGAGGAGCAGGAGCAGCTCGACGTTGCGCCGCGACCGGGGCACGGTCAGGACATCACTCATCTGCTGCACCTTCACATTCGACGGCTGGGGATGACACGGCGGGGGAGGACGGGGTCGCCCGCGGAGACGCGGACGCCGAGGCGGAGCCCGACGGGGACGAGGACGGGGACGAGGACGGGGTGGCGGTCGGGGTGGCCGACGGCGAACCGGACGGCCGCGGCGACGCCGTACCGGAGGGCGCGGGCCCGCCGGCAGCGGTGCCGGCTGTCGGGCCCGGTGATGCGGAGGCCGTGGAGGACGGCGCGGGGTCGCAGCTGACGGCCCGCAGTTCACTGCGCAGATCGCCGACGATCCGTTCGGCTTCCTCAAGGCTCGCCGCCGGGAGCGTGTTCGACAGCTGGGACCGCTGGTACTCGGGCAGGTTGGAGACGGGGATGTCCGTCACCTCGTACAGCTCGCTGAGGCTGATCGGTCCGATCCGTTGGGGAACCCCCGTGTAGATCGCGACGCGGTTGTCCGAGTCCGCCACGTAGTAGCGGGTCTGGGTCCAGGTGTAGCCCAGGCCGACGACGGCAATCAGGATGAGGGTCATGAGGGAGAGGATCGTCGGGATGAACCAGCGCTTCTTCCCCGACGGCGCCTGGTCCTCGGGGTCCTCCGTGGCCTCCGGCTCGGCCTTGTGCGTCAGCATCTTGGCGGCGCGCCGTTCGGTGGACCGCTGGGTCACGATCGGGATCTGGCCCGTCTCGGTCGCGAGGGCCGCGGATCCCACGAGCACATGGGGTCGCGTGAGCAGGTCCTGGCGGATGACGTCGGCGCGGATCGCCGCGCCGGGCAGGTCGCCGTTCCGGTCGATCTCGTGGGAGGCCGCATCGGGGTCGGCCGGCAGGTCGCGTTCGCCCGCCGCCTGCCGGGCGGGGGGGATGGACGCCGGGGGCGACGCGTCGTCGTCGTCGGCCTCGATGACCTCGACGACGGCGACGGTGATGTTGTCCGGGGAGCCGCCCGCGAGGGTCAGGTCGACGAGGGTGTCGACGCATTCACGGATGCTCTTCGCCTCGCGCATGACCTGCTCCACCCTGCGGTCCTGCAGGACGGCGTTGAGGCCGTCCGAGCAGAGCAGCCAGCGTTCTCCGGGTTCGGCGTCGAACTGCGCGAGGTCCAGCTCCGGGCTCGCGTCGACGTCGCCGAGCACCCTCATGAGGACGTTCTTGTGGGGGTGGGTCTCCGCCTCCTCGGGCCTGAGCCGTCCTTCCTCGATGAGGCGCTGTACGAACGTGTGATCCGTGGTGATCTGCTCGAAGACGCCGTCCTTCAGGCGGTAGGCGCGGGAGTCGCCGATGTGGGCGAGCTGCAGGGTGCTGCCCTCGAGCAGGATCGCCGTGACCGTCGTACCCATGCCGGCGAGCTGCGGGTTGGTGGCGACGAGTTCGGAGAGCAGCGAGTTCGCGGTCTGGATCTCGTCCGCCAGGTGCGTCCCGGCGTCGCCGTCATGCGCGCCGTGGTCGAGGTGGACCAGGTCCAGGACCGTGGAGGCGGAGGCGACATTGCCGCCGGCGTGGCCACCCATGCCGTCGGCGACGACGGCGAGATAGCGACCCACGTACGCGGAGTCGTCGTTCTTCGCCCGCACCATGCCCACGTCGGAGCGGGCAGCGAACCTCAGGGCAAGCGGCACGCCTACGGCCTCAATTCGATGACCGTCTTACCGATCCGGATGGGGACATTCGGCTCGACGGGCAGCGCGCGCGTCAGTTGGGCCCCTGCAAGGTAGGTGCCGTTGGTGGAGCCGAGATCCTCGATGAACCAGCGGCTGCCCTGCGGGAAGAGACGGGCGTGGCGGCCGGAGGCATAGTCGTCCTCGAGCACGAGGGTTGCCTCCTGGGCGCGGCCCAGGAGGATGGGGCTCGCCGCGAGGTCGAGGCTGGTCCCCGCGAGGGGGCCCTCCGTGACGACCAGCCGGCGGGTGGCGGTGCGTGCGGCAGGCGGTTCCTCCACGAGCTCGGGATTCTTGCGGATCTCGCGCGCCGTGGGTGCACCCACCCTGTTGCGGCGTCCGACGGCGAGGTCGCGTCGCAGGGCGCCGACCGTGCTGAGGACCAGGACCCACAGCAGGATCAGGAAACCGAAGCGGAACAGGGTGACGGTGAGCTCTCCGGCCTCGCTCATCGGCGGCCATCCCCGTCCTGTGTCGGGAGGAGGTGGAACGTCATGCGGGAGCGTCCCATGGTGATCGTGGAGCCGTCGGTGAGTTCCGCCTGTCCGACCACCCGCTGCCCGTTCACGTAGCTTCCGTTGGTGGACCCGAGATCGACGGCGTAGATCCGGGCGCCCTGCGCCCGGATCTCCAGGTGGCGCCG
This sequence comes from Arthrobacter sp. CAN_A2, assembly GCF_015752045.1. NCBI lineage: Bacteria > Bacillati > Actinomycetota > Actinomycetes > Micrococcales > Micrococcaceae > Arthrobacter > Arthrobacter sp. CAN_A2. The sequence continues at coordinate 11,891 of NZ_JADOUS010000012.1, read as the reverse complement.
GGAGACCCCGGTGTCGTCGACGAGGATGTCCGCTTCCGAGGAGCGGCCGAGGACGATGGAGCCGGAATTGATGGAGTAGCGCTGGCCGTCCATCTCGAGGATCGGCTGGTAACGCGTGGGCTGGCGGCGCGGAGCCGTGGGAGCGGCCGGGCCCGGGGAGCGCCGCGCGGCGGTCTGCTTCTCGATGGAGGAATCGATCTCGAAGACCCCGGCCTTGAGCTCCGGATCGTGCTCGAAGGAGACGCGGACAGGCCCCTGGAGGCTGTACTGCTGGCCGTTCACATGGGCGATGACGACGTCGCAGAGTTCTTCGGCGAGTGCGGATCCCCACTGCTGCGCGAGTTCGAAGTCGGAATCGGACAGGCGGGCCGTGAACACGTTGGGGGCGAGGGTGCGTCCCTGCGCGAGGACGAGGGACCGGTTGTCCAGTTCCTTGCGGAGGGCACTGGCGATCTCGAGGGGCTGCACCTGGGATCGCGCCCCCGTGGTGAAGGCGCCGCGGACCAGCTTTTCGAGTCCCCGCTCCACATTGTCGAGAATGCCCATCTTCCGCCTCCTCCCCCTGCTGCACAGGTGTCCAGGGCCCGGTCAGCAGGGTGCTGAGGGGCATGGCCCGGTTCTGGTCATGGCAATGTCCAGCCGGGCATGTTCCCTCCGATACTACTGGGAGCCTCTGGTAATGGGCTCCAAGCCGTCGCGCCGGGGATTACTTTGTCCTAACGATCATCCGCCGTCGCGGACCGTGCAGGGACGCCGCCGAGCCTGCCCCTGCGGGCGGTTTAGGTAATTGCTGCCGGGCTCCGTTATGCTTGACTCTGCTGTTCACAACACCTGCCAGGTGCAGATGTTGGAATCTCGAAATTGCGCGAGTGGCGGAACGGCAGACGCGCTGGCTTCAGGTGCCAGTATCCGAAAGGGTGTGGGGGTTCAAATCCCCCCTCGCGCACGATGCAGGATCGTCTGCAGCAAACGAAGGGCCTCCGCTCAGCGGGGGCCCTTCGTCGTATCCGGGCCATCAGCGGAAGTCGCGGGACTTCGTGGTCGCCTTGAGCTGCAGGACCTCGATGCGGTCCGCCACGACATTGACGATCCCCTCGGGGGACCGCTCGAGGACACCCCTGACGATCACGCTGCTGGCCTCCCGGGCGACACGGCGGTAGCGCTGCCACACCCCCACGGAGCAGATGACGTTCACCAGTCCCGTCTCGTCCTCCAGGTTCATGAACGTGATCCCGCTCGCCGTCGCCGGCCGTTGCCGGTGTGTCACGACTCCTGCCACCTCGATCCGGCGGCCGGACTCGGACGTCCTGAGTTCCTGTGCCGTCAGGGCGCCGCGGCGCTTCAGCCTGGCCCGGGCGTGGCGCACGGGGTGGTCGTCGGGGGTGATGCCCGTGGACCACAGGTCGGAGCCCACCTTGTCGATGTCCGAGAGTTCGGGCATCAGGGGAGGCTGGATGTAGACGGCGGTGCCCCTGATCTGGCCGTCGCGTTCCGTCGAGGCCGGGCCGGCGTTCCAGAGTGCCTCGCGACGGCTCAGGCCCATCGAGTCGAACGCACCGGACGCCGCGAGCGCCTCGAGCTGGCCCGCATTGACGCCCGTGCGGCGCGCGAGGTCGGGCATGTCCTCGTAGGGCCCATTGCCATCCCGTTCGGCGACGATCCTCCCGGCGAGGTCCACACCGACGGATTCGACGCTGGCGAGTCCGAGCCGCACCGCGTAGTTGCCGTCGCGGCGGTGGGGGGTCGAGTCGAACGGCGTGTCCTGGTCGAAGTAACCGACCGGGGGCTGCTCGTCCTCCGTGCAGCAGTCCATGCCGGTGGTGCGTGCCGACGGATCGTCAGCCGGCGCGTAGCCCTCGAGCGGTTCGAGGTCGGCGTGCACCCCGGAGTGCAGGATGTCGGGCCGCAGGACCACGGCTCCGTGCCGCCGGGCGTCGGCCACGAGCGTCTGGGGTGAATAGAACCCCATGGGCTGCGCCCGCAGGAGCGCGGCCAGGAACGCCCCGGGGTAGTGCAGGCGCAACCAGGCGCTGACGTAGACCAGCAGGGCGAAGCTGATCGAGTGGCTCTCGGCGAACCCGAAGTTCGCGAAGGCGTGGATCTTGTCGTAGATGGTGTCCGCGACGTCGCCGGTGATCCCGTTGGCTGCCATGCCCTCGTACAGCGTGGCCTTGAGGGAGTCGATCCGCTCCTCGCCGCGTTTGGACCCCATGGCCCGGCGGAGGAGGTCGGCGTCCGCCCCGGAGCAGCCGCCCACCACCATCGCCATCTGCATGAGCTGTTCCTGGAAGAGCGGGACGCCGAGGGTCCGTTCGAGGACCGGTTCGAGGTCGGGGTGTAGGTACCGGACCTCCTCCTCGCCCATCTTCCGTTTGATGTAGGGGTGCACGGCCCCGCCCTGGATCGGTCCGGGCCGAACGAGGGCCACCTCGATGACGAGGTCGTAGAACTGCCGGGGCTGCAGCCGCGGGAGCATGCCCATCTGGGCGCGGCTCTCCACCTGGAAGACACCCACCGAGTCCGCGAAGCACAGCATGTCGTACACGCCCTGCTCCTCCTTGGGGATGGTGTGCAGCTCCCATTTCTCCCCGAAATGCCGCTCCACGAGGTCGAAGTTGTACTGGATCGCCGCGAGGATCCCGAGACCCAGCAGGTCGAACTTCACCAGCCCCATCCAGGCGCAGTCGTCCTTGTCCCACTGCAGCACCGTCCGCCCCTCCATCCGTCCATGCTCGATGGGGCATACTTCTCCCACGGGGCGATCGGTGAGCACCATGCCGCCGGAGTGGATCCCCATGTGGCGGGGGAACTTCAGGACCTCCTGCGCCAGGCCGACCACGGACTCCGGGATGTCGTGGTCGCTGCTGGAGACGAGTCCTCCCCACCGTTCGATCTGCCGGGACCAGGCGTCCTGCTGGCCCGGACTGTGGCCGAGGGCCTTCGCCATGTCCCGGACGGCGAACTTGGGACGATAGGTGATGACATTGGCCACCTGGGCGGCGTTGAAGCGCCCGTACTTCCGGTAGACGTACTGGATGACCTCCTCACGGCGGTCCGAATCGAAATCCACGTCGATGTCCGGCTCCTCGTCGCGCATGCTCGAGAGGAAGCGCTCGAAGGGGAGCTGGTACTTGATGGAATCGACGGCGGTGATCCCCAGCAGGTAGCAGACCGCCGAGTTGGCGGCCGACCCCCGTCCCTGGCACAGGATGCCGTTGCGGCGCGCATGGTGGACCAGGTCATGGACGATCAGGAAGTAGCCCGGGAAGTTCTTGCTCTCGATGACGTCCAGTTCGCGTTCGATGCGGTCGCGGACGTCGTTCCGGTTCCCGTAGAGCTTGTCTGCCCCCTGCCAGACGAGCTCGCGGAGGTAGCTCATCTGGGTGTGGCCCTCGGGCAGGTCGATGGTCGGCAGCCCGGGCCTGGCGCTGCGCAGGGTGAAGGAGAGATCCGCAGCGAGGTCCACGGTGCGCTCCACCGCCCCGGGGTAGTCCCGGAACCGCCGCGCCATCTCCGCACCGCTGCGCAGGTGGGCGGCGCCGGCCGCGGGAAGCCAGCCGTCCATCTGGTCCAGGCTCCGGCGGGCCCGGACCGCGGCCAGGGCGGAGGCGAGCCGGTGTTGCTTCGGTGTCGCGTAATGCACGTTGTTGGTCGCCACGGTGGGCAGCCTCACGCGGGCAGCGACGGCGCTCAGGGCGTCGTTGTGCGCCGTGTCCAGGGGGTCGCCCTGGTTGACGAGCTCGACGACGACCGACTCGCCGCCGAACAGTTCGACGAGCGTCCGGAGCTCGGCCTCGGCCGCGGAGTCACCTCCCGCGACGAGTGCCGAGCGGACAGCACCCTTCCGGCAACCGGTGAGGATCATCCACTGGCCGGCGGCATGCCCCGCGAGGCGCTCGAGATCGTAGCGGGGTTTCCCCTTCTCGGCGTCGGCGTGGAGCTGGGCCTCGGTGATGGCCGTGGACAGGCGGTGGTAGCCGGCCGATCCGCGCGCGAGGACCAGCAGGTGCCGCCCTTCCGGGTCGGCCTCCCCGTTCTGCGGCCTGGACAGGCCGAGCGAGAGTTCCGTGCCGTACATGGTCGAGATCCCGGGGTACTTCTCGGCGGCCTCCGCGAAGCGTACCGCGCCGTACAGCCCGTCGTGGTCGGTGAGCGCCATGCCGGTGAGCCCGAGCCGGTGGGCCTCCTCGGCGAGGTGCTCGGGGCTGGAGGCGCCGTCGAGGAAACTGAAGTTGGAGTGGACATGCAGCTCCGCGTACGGCACCACGGGCCCCTCGGGGGCCGGGACCTCGGCGGGGGCGGTGTAGGGCTGCCGTTTGCGCGACCAGGCGGGGCTGTCCCCGCCGTCGGCCCCGACGGGCGGCGCGCCGGGCCGGGTGTCGGAGAGGTTCCGTTCGAAGTCCGACCACGGGATGGGGGGATTGTTCCAGCCCATCAGTCGTAGCTCGCCTCGACCCACCACGCGTGGTCCTCGAGCAGCAGCAGCCAGGCAGATCCCGAGTGGTCCACCAGCTGGAAGCGGTTGAGGACGCGCCCCCTGGGGTCCCACCAGCGTTCGTCGATCGGCCACGGGCCGGCCCAGGAGTGCACGGGCCGCCGTTCGTCGTCGGGCCCGGGGCTGAAGAAGGAGGGATCGGCGGTCAGGAGGCCCCGGGGATCGACGTCGACCGGGTTGCCCCGGGAATCGACGACGACGGCGGGTACGGGGTCGGCGAACACGGTGGCCGGTGCCGGGCCGGGGAGGCGACCGGGCCAGGGCTGCGCTCGGTCCCTGGCCCGTGCGGTCGAGGACTGCGGCTGGCCCATCGGTGCGTCTCCCCACGGGATGAAGACCCGGCGGTCCGCGAGGAGCCGTCCCCCGGCGATGACCGCGGTCAGCACGGCACCGTGTCCCAGCATGCTCTGCACGCGGGCCAGGCCGTGGTGGATCTCCTCGTCCGGCCCCGTTCCCCACAGGCCGTCCGCGTGGTCGCCGAGGTTCTCGACGATGTCGGGCACGATGTGGACCCGGGTGATGCCGGAGGTCAGGCCGTGGTCGGACGCGTTGGTGCCCTGGAGCTGCCAGCGCACGCGGTCCACGACGTCGTCGGCGTCGAACCAGCGCGGGTGCCGCCACCGGCGCTCGGACACCTCCCCCGACTCCGTGTGCAGACAGACCTGCAGCGCCGTGCACACCAGTCCCGCCTCCCGCAGCCCGTCGATGAATTCGCCGGCCCGGGTGCGGAATGCGAAGGCCAGCTGGTCGATGCGGGCGAGGGGTGGCTCGAAATCGGCGGTGGCGTCGAGGTGCGGCGGAGGTTTCCGGGCCACGACGTCCCGGTGGTCGAGTCCGCTCGCCTGGCGGTGCGCCAGGGCGCCCTCGACGCCGAAGCGGTTGCGGACGTCGGAGGCCCTGAGGGCCGCGAAGTCGGCGAGGGAGCGGATGCCGAGGCGCTTGAGCAGCACGGTGAGCTTCGGCTGTCCGAGGACTTCCAGGGGGTAGCTGCCGAGGAACCAGGGCGAGCCACCCTCCGGGATGACGACCACCTGCTCGACGTCGTCGTCCAGTTCATCGGTGGCCCTGGCTGCCTGTTCGGCCGCGAACGGACCGTCAGCGATGCCGATCCGCAGGTCGGTGAGGCCGATGGCCGCGAGGGTCTGGAGGACCACGTCCGCAGCCCCGCGCTCACCACCGTAGTAGCGCGCGGGGCCCTTGATCCTGATGGCGCACAACCCGGGGCGGATGACCTGGACACCGGGCATGATCGTCTCCACGGCCGCGGTCACCGGTTCGAAGGTGCGCTCGTCCAGCGACGGGTCGTAGGGGAGGGACACGAGTCCCGTGCTGCGGGCCTGGGCCTCGCGGATGCGCAGCCCCCTCCCCACGCCGTCCTGCCGTGCTGCGGGGGAGCACGCGAAGACCTCCCCCCGGTCCACGAGGACGAGTGCCGTGTCGGCGGGCAGGGCATGCTCGCGCAGGGCCGCCGTGATGGGCCAGTCGGGGCACCAGAGCATCATGGTCCGGGTGGCGGGAGCCGCCCCTGTGCCGGCGGCGGACGCAGCGGGTCCCGACGGGGCGGATGCTGACGGCGGCGTGGTCGTCATGAGGACTTCATCAGCCGTGGTCCGAACCGGGTGGACGCCGGGGGGAGGGCGGTGTCGGGGCCGTCGAAGAGAGCTCCGGATTGTGCGACGGCATTGAGCCCCGGCGCTCCCGGAGAGGTGCCCTGCAGGTCAGCCAGCCCCACGTAGGCATGGCGGAGCCGTCCGGAGGGCTGGGTCGCGGTGATCTTCAGGCGCCGGGCACTCAGGTGGCCGGATCCAGAACCGAGACCCTCCCAGGCGCTCTCCGCCACACCGAGCGTGGAGTCGGTCTGCTTCCCGTTGCCGAGGGTGATGAGTGCCGCCCCGCGCTGCCGGAGGCGTGCCTTGAGTCGGGCCCATTCCGTGGGTGCCAGGTGTTCCGGGGCCCGGGTCAGGATGATGGAGACGACGTCCACGAGGGCCGCCGTGACCGTGAGCCACTGGGAGCCCGGGTCGGGGACCAGGATGAGGCGTTCGAGGTTGATGCCGAAGCCCTGGGCCGCCTCCACGCTGAAGTCCGGCAGGCCGATGACGCTGCACCACGCGCCGGTCGAGGAGGGCCCGGCGAGCAGGGCCATGGCGAGGGTGGTGGAGTTGCGGACGGTGTAGGAGCCACCCGACTGGAGGCCTCCGCCGGGCAGGATGTGCGCCAGGGCCGGAACCGTGGGCAGGCGGCGGGAATCGAGCGTGCCGGCCTGCATGCTGTTGATGCGGGCCTGGAGGTCGAGGGTGATGTCCGTTGCCGGTGTCCCCCGCCTGCCGGCAGCCCCCGGGCGTGTCGCCCCGGCGTTGGGGGAGGGCTCATCCCATTCGAGGGCAGAGCCGGCAGCTGGAGGCGTCACTCGTCAATATTCGAACAGGTGTTCGAATAAGTCAATCGTCATGCCTCCGCCCGACACCGGGTCCCGCGTGGTGGGGCCCGGTCCTGTGCGCCGCTCAGGCGTCGGAGGCCTTGCGCGCGGCGTCGCGCTCCTTCACCCGCGCCGCCTCGGTACGGACGGCCGCCTGGGTGGCACGCTCCGCGACGAGCCATGCGGGCGGATCCTGCAGCAGGGCGGTGATCTGCTCGCTCGTCAGGGGATCCGTGAGGCCGCCGCGAGACAGCCCGCCGTTGGAGATGCCGAGCTTCTGCGCGACGACGGGACGCGGGTGCGGGCCGGTGCGGCGGAGCTCGGCGAGCCACTCCGGCGGTGTCTGCTGCAGTTCGTTGAACTCCGCGCGCGTCAGCTCGGTCTCCTGGAAGTCCTGGGGGGCGGCGGGCAGGTAGATTCCCAGCTTCTTGGCCGCCGTGGCGGGTTTCAGGGTCTGGGGGTTCTTCGCGGGAGTCATGATCCCAGCTTAACCGTCCGCCTCGCCGTCGCCGGCAGGCGTTACTGTGATCAGATGCCCGCAGACCAGCCCAGAACCCTGTCCGTCGGCTTCGTGCCGGGCGTGACGCCGGGCAAGTGGGTGGCCCGATGGCGCGAACGGCACCCCGACATGCCCCTCGAGCTCCACCAGCACGACGACGCCCTGACGGCGCTGCTGGACGCCTCCGACGACGTCGTCTTCGTCCGCCTGCCGGTGGAGCGCACCGGGATCCACCTGATCCCCCTCTATGAGGAGCAGCCCGTCGCGGTCATGTCACGCGACAACGAACTGTCCCTCTACGACGACGTGCCGCTCGAGGAACTCGAGGGGGAGCCCCTGCTCGACATCGAGGAGTGCGGTGGCCCGAAGACCGCCGTGGAGGTCGCAGCGACCGGCGCCGGCGTCGTCGTCCTGCCGATGTCCCTCGCCCGCCTGTACGCCCGCAGGGATGCCGTGCACCGTGCCGTCCCCGGGCTTCCCGTGACGACCATCGGGATCGCCTGGCGGGTGGAGGACGAGTCCGACGACGTCGAGGAGTTCATCGGCATCGTGCGTGGACGCACGGCCCAGAGTTCACGCCAACCCTCCCAGCGCGAAGCCCCGAAGAAGACCGCGTCCCAGAAGGCCGCCGCGAAGAAAGCCGCGGCCGGAGGGAACCCCAAGGTGCAGAAGGGAGCGGGGAAGCCGCAGCCGCGGAAGCCGGCGCGCCCCGCCGGGTCCCGCGGAAAACGGCGCTGACCTCTTCAGGCGGCTGAGGCGAGGCCGAAGACGGCGGCGGCGATGGCGAAGCCCATGACGCCGATCGTCGTCTCCATGACGGTCCACGTCTTCAGGGTGGTCTTGACGTCCATGTTGAAGAAGCGGCCCACGAGCCAGAACCCGGAGTCGTTGACATGGCTGGCCACCACGGACCCGCCTGCCACGGCCACCACGAGGGCTGCCAGCTGCAGGCCGTTGTAGTCCCCGGCCAGGATCGCGGGGGAGATGAGGCCGGCAGCGGTGGTCAGTGCCACGGTCGCCGAGCCCTGGGCGATGCGGAGGATCGCTGCGATCAGGAAGCCGGCGAGGATGATCGGGATGCCGAGATCGCCGAGGACGTCGGCGAGTGCGTCACCGATGCCGCTGGTCCGCAGGACGCCGCCGAACATGCCGCCGGCGCCGGTGATGAGGATGACGGAGCAGACCGGGCCGAGTGCCGATTCCAACGTGCTCTCCAGGACGGTCTTGTCGATCCCGCGGCGGCGGCCGAGGACGTAGGACGCCACGAGGAGGGTGATCAGCAGGGCCACGGGGGTCTCCCCGAGGGTGCGCAGGAGCTGGAACCAGCCCTGCTCGGTCACGCTCTCGTCCACGGCGCCCGAGCGGGCCAGGGTGTTCAGGCCGGTGTTGAGGAAGATCAGCACGAGGGGCAGCAGCAGGATCCCGACGACGGTTCCGAATTTCGGCGGGTTCGCCTCGGCCTGCTCGTCAGCGGAACCGAGCAGTTCGGGGACGGGCAGGACGTACTTCTTCCCGGCCCAGAGACCGTACAGGTAGGAGGTCACGTACCAGGTGGGGATCGCGGCGAGGAGGCCGACCATGATGACGAGGCCGACGTTCGCGCCGAAGAACTCGGAGGCGGCGACGGGCCCCGGGTGCGGAGGGACGAAGATGTGCATGACGGAGAAGGCGCCCGCGGCCGGGAGGCCGTAGCGGAGCACGCCGCCGCCGAGGCGGTGGGCGACGGCGAAGACGATGGGCAGCATGACCACGAGCCCGGCGTCGAAGAAGATGGGGAAGCCGAAGATCAGCGAGGCGACGCCGAGGGCGAGGGGCGCCCGGTGCTCGCCGAAGACCCGGATGAGGTAGTCGGCGAGCACCTTCGCTCCGCCGCTGGTCTCGACCAGGCGCCCCAGCATCGCGCCGAGTCCCACGAGGAGCGCGACGGCGCCGAGGGTGTTTCCGAAGCTGCTGACCAGCACGGGGACGATCTGCGACGTGGGGATCCCGGTGGCGAACGCGGTTGCGAGGCTGACGAGGATCAGTGAGACGAATGCGTGGATGCGGAGCTTGATGATCAGGAACAGCAGCGCGAGGATTGCCGCTGCAGCGATCAGGAGGAGCGGACCGGCGGTGAGGCTCTGGGTCCATCCTTCGATGGGCATGTTTTCTCCGTTGAAGTGGTGCGGATCGGGGGGGGTCAGTTGCTGGGCAGGTCGAGCTGGTCGATGACGTCGGTCGTGACGTCGTCGGGGGTGCCGGTGTTCTGGATCCGGATGCCCAGCTCATCGGCTTCCAGGGGTTCGAGCGTGCTGATCTGCGAGGGCAGGAGCGACTCCGGCATGAAGTGGCCGCTGCGGGTCTTCATGCGCTCGAGGATGAGATCGGTGTCGCCGAGCAGGTGCACGAACCGCACCTGGCCCTCTGCCCCGGTGAGGAGGTCCCGGTAGGAACGCCTCAGGGCCGAGCAGGTGACGACGGTGCTGCGGCCCGCCCGCGCCTGGAGGGTCATCCAGGTGCGCATGGACTCCAGCCAGGGCCAGCGGTCCTCGTCGGTGAGTGCGATCCCGGCGGTCATCTTCGCGATGTTCGCGGCGGGGTGGAAGTCGTCCGCCTCGGCGAACACCCAGCCGAGCCGTTCCGTGAGCCGGGTGGCGATGGTGGTCTTCCCGGACCCGGAGATACCCATGACGACCACATGGTGTGGCTGTGCATCCATGCTGACTCCCTTGTCGATGCTGTGGAACGGATCACGATCGGAGTAAAGGTAACACCTTTCAATTCAAAGGTAGTACCTTTCTGGGTTCATCGGATCGCTCTATGGTTGGGGAATCGGCCGGATGGCGGCCGGTGCACGGAGGAGGACGATGACGTCGCAGACAGATCCTGCGGGATCACCGGGAGGAGCAGCCGCGGTGTTCCCTACGCGCATCATCGACGCGCTGGGCCAGGACATCGCGGACGGTGTGCTGCCCGAGGGGGCACGCCTGACGATCGAGGGCCTGCAGCAGCAGTTCGGGGTCTCACGCACCGTGGTGCGGGACTGCATGCGCGTGCTGGAGTCGATGAACCTGATCGTGCCCAAGCGCCGCATCGGGCTCGTGGTGCAGGGCCCCGAGCGGTGGAACGTCTACGATCCCCGGGTGATCCGGTGGCGGCTGCACGGCCCGGGGCGCGCGGCGCAGTTCCGTTCCCTCACGCACCTGCGCCGCGCCGTCGAGCCGGTTGCGGCGGCGCTCGCGGCCCGGCACGCCTCGGGCGCACAACGCCTGCGGATCGCGGCGCTCGGGGAGGACCTGCGGCGGCTGGGCGAGGCCGGATCACTCGAGGAGTTCCTGGACGTGGACATCGAGTTCCACACGCTCATCCTCGAGGCGAGCGGCAACGAGATGTTCCACGCCCTGCGGGAGGTGATCGCCGAGGTGCTCTCGGGCAGGACGCACCAGGGACTGATGCCCCACAATCCCAAGGAGCACGCACTCCGGACGCACGAGCAGGTGGCGTCAGCGATCAGGGGCGGTGATGCCGCGACGGCGGAGGCGTGCATGGAATCGCTGCTCGCCGAGGTCAGCGAGGCCATCGACTGAGCAGGGCGACCAGGGGACGTGAAGTCCTCGCGATACTGCACGCGTTGACCTGAGGGCGGCACGGGATGGGCCGTCCGTACTCAGATGAGGTGGCATTCGCTCCGGGCGAAGCCGGTCCGGTTCCCAAGGCGTCCCGCGGCTCCGGGAACCCGGATAGATGGAGCTTCCTGGAGCTGTCGAGATACAGCGAAGATCGGCAGGCCGGCGAGGAGCCAGAGGACGCGGAGTAGGACCCAACGCCAGGAGGCGCCGCGGTTCAGGGTGTGCAGTAAACCGACGGCTGCGGGGCGCCGCAGAGGTCGTCACGGTTCGGGACTTATGGTCCTACCGGGTACGTCCATGGGGCGTAGCGTCTTGATCCAAGCTCGCATGTCTTGGTCAACACGAAGGGGTCACAATGCTCCGGTCTCGACCCGCCGTCATCGGAATGGTCTTGGCCCTCGCCCTCGGCAGCGCCCTCGGCAGCGGCCTCGGGGGCACGACTCTGGGGCCGCCCGCGGCCGCCGCATCAGCGGTGGCTGTGCAGTGGAGCGTTCCGGCGTTGACGGCGGTCGAGCAGGCCGGCGACGACGCGATCGAGCAGCACTATGAGCAGCTCGGCGGCAGCGCATCGTTCCTCGGCACGCCAGTCGGCAGCGCGTACGACATCGCGGGGGGTCGCGCCCAGGACTACGCCGCCGGCACGATCTACTGGAGCTCCGGTGCCGGAGCGCACGAGGTGCACGGGGCGATCCGCGGACGCTATCTCGCGTTGGGCGGACCGGCCGGCTTCCTGGGCTTCCCGCTCACGGACGAGACCGCCACCCCGGGCGCCGTTGGTCGGTTCAACCACTTCAGCGGTGTGAACGCCGGTTCGTCGATCTACTGGAGCCCCGGTGCCGGAGCGCACGAGGTGCACGGGGGGATCCGCGG
>NZ_JADOUS010000011.1:0-82508 GCF_015752045.1 Arthrobacter sp. CAN_A2 | reverse complement strand
GACCGACCCCGAGCCACCCTGGGCTACCTCACTCCCCGGGAAGTCTTCACTCGACTACTCACCGACAATGTTGCTTCCACCGGTTGACACCAAGCAGTTTGCGTCAATATCCTGTCTTGTTTTCTTTCCAATCGCTGTTAGATTCATGAGCCATGAGCGAAGAATCAGGCGAGGCCGGTAGGGCGATGAACCCAGCCGAGGAGCACGGCGAATCAAGGATGTCGGCGGTTCCGCGCCCCCCTAAACGTCGGGGTAAGCACATTCAACCGGTCAAGATTTGCGTCTGGTGCGGCGAGAAGAAGGCTATCGAGCTGATGCGACACCCTGCGTCCTCCCGAGGTAAGACTCCGTCTACCTGCCATCAGTGCCGGGAAGCTAACCCCAAACTCGCTTGGTGCGACTATCACCAAACTCCCCACGACCGTTCGAGGTTCTCTCCGAACAAGAGGCCAATCGGCATTGAGAGTACTTGCACTCTCGCTGAATCAGAGCAGGCTTCACTGGCTCGCGCCTTGCCTCCACGGGTATGTGTGTCCTGCCAGCAAGAGCTCACCACCTGGAACTTCCGAGGCGGTAACCAGAAAAGTCCGACTTGCCGCACCTGCGAGGATAGCCATGAAGAGGAGAGATGGTGCCTCGATTGTTGTGCCTGGCTACCTGTCGAGGCCTTTCATCGAACGGGCGTAGACGGAAAGTTCTGGACCGTCCGATGCAAGCCCTGCAAGAACGCTCACGCACACGGAACCACCGTGGCGCACCTGCTCGAGGTTCAGGGCAGCGAGATCCCAGAATGCGCAGCCTGCAAGAGCATGGGCCGCCTCATGATCGACCATGACCATGCTTGCTGCCCGTCAATCAAGTCCTGCGGCAACTGCGTCAGGGGTTACCTGTGCCACCCGTGCAATAGCGCAGAAGGTCTCCTCAGGACGGTTGACCGCGTTTTGGCATTGGCGGAGTACATGACGAGGTTCTCGAGAACGGCTGACGCGGGTCAAACAGCTGACATTCTGTCCAGTCAGTATCAGTGACGCCTGTCGTGAAGGGTGGGGGGGGGGGGGGGTGGACCCCCACCCGAAGCCTGTCGTGGCCCGGATGTGGTTAGCGCCTTTTGCCGCGTACACTTCACAGACTTTCTCCGAGGCCGGCTGTCATGGTCAGCGATCTCATTCGGCCAATGTTGGCGGGGCTGGACCACGGGTAGCGAGGGTCCGAGATGTGTCGAGAGTGGGTGCTGTCGCTACTCGTGAGAGACGGCCTGGGACACTGCCCCGAGGCCCACTACCCTCAGACACCCTAATAGGCCGTCCCTTACTCCTGGCGACAGTAGACAGTAGACAGTAGACAGTAGACAGCAGACAGCAGACAGCAGGGCCGGAGCCCCGCCAATCCCCTGCCGATATTGGTTGCTACGCCCTCGCGGTGCGGCGTGTGGACAGCTCGCGCTCGGCTTCCTTCAGCGCGTACTCGATCATCGAGCGGAGCGACAGGTCCATCACGTATGTAGTGCCGTCGACGTCGAAGCTCATATCCCCCGGCCCGATGCGTATCGGGGAGTATGGGTTGCCATGCCGGTAGGTGAAGCCAGAGCCGTATGCAGTGGTGTGCGTCAGCGAAGCGGCATTGACGCGGTGTCGCTCGGCTACCGGTTCGAGATGGCGCTCGAACGGCTCGATGAAGTCGGCGATCTGCTGCGCGAGTTCGGCGATCTTCGCCGAGTGGTCTTCGCGGGAGAGGATCTGCCCGCTCGAGACGCATTCAAGCACTTCGTTAGTGCGGGCCTCGCGGATAGCGGCCTCGAAGCCGGGAAGGGTCGAGTCGTGAAGGTCCGCGATAGCGGCCAGGCGATCAGCTGCGGGGCCGGCGTTTACGATGTCCTCCACTGTGACTGAGGAGTCGCCGGCATGCAGTCGGCCCCGAAGTCCAGCGGCCGCGGAGCGCGCCGCCTCTGCTTGCCTGTGGGCCTCTGCTGCTTGAGCCCGAGCTTCATCACGGCGAGTGATCGCGGCCTCAGTGAGCTGGCCTGCAGGGGAGATTGTGCTGGTGGTTATGATGTCCTTCGGTAGGTAGGGGTGAGGTAGACGGAGGCCGGCGGCCGGCGCCAGGAAGGTAAGAGTTGACCGAAAAGGGCCAAGAAGGGAGGTGCATGGGCGGGGCCCGCACGCCTAAGGCGCATGTGACAGACCGCTCAGGGGTTTAAGGCGGCGGACGAATCCCCGGGACGCCTTTACGGACCGCAGTAACGACTGGCAAAACCATAGGGATAGGTTGGAGCCTCGCTCTATGGCTACCTTCCATTACGGCGTCACCACGTTCGAGTTGCCGCGATCAAACTCCCGCGTGGCTCCTCTCAACGCATCGGCGATCATTGAACCAATTGACAGCGAGGCAGGGTAGGTGAGCCCGTCCACATCGAAGCTGCTGCCTCTTGTGACTACGCACATCGGCGAGCCTGATCAGCCGCTGGGTCAGAGTCCGTTAGGTGATCGACAGTCCGTGAGGAGTCGTTGGCTCGCCATCGCGTCCTAGCTTTAGTGGCCCACTGACGGACTCCTTGAGCTTTGGATGGGGTTAGGGTAAGCCTCGACTCAGCTTCAGACAGGCGCGTGATCGCTTCTACAAGACGCTGGCCTGCGGGGAAAAGCGTGTTCGTGGTCATGTGGTGTCCTTCTGCTTGAGGATGGGTGGGAAGAAGCCGGTGGAGGCGCAGGCCGAAGGCCGGGAGCCGACACCGACAGGATGGGTGGGAAGAAGCCGGTGGAGGCGCAGGCCGAAGGCCGGGAGCCGACACCGACAGGAGCGATGAGCTACGGCCTGGCGGCCTCGCTCAACTTTTAGGGGTTTGGCCTCGGCTCTACTGAATCCTTAAGGCACTCAGCAGCTTTCGGCTCTGAGGCTGGACCGACACAGGATTCACGTCGCTGCGCTTGTGTCCCTATGTAGATAGCGGTCAGATCGTCGTGCCACCCGGGGAGCCACCACGTCGGCCTAGAAGCGGGCCTCATCAAGGTCCTGCCAGGGGGTGATGCAGCCGACTCCCGGATCGAAAGCCGCGTACCAGCTTCTTTCTGCGTGGGTCCACTCGACTGCGCGGAGCCGCTGAAAACTCCCCCAGGATTCGTCGGGCGGTGTCTGATTACCACTAGGCCATGTGAGCCGTCGTAAAGGAGAATCATTGAATCTCCTTCTCAACACGAGGTAGCCCGAGTCGACAGCCCGCTTTTGACGAGCACTCACCGTGTTCTGGCGAACATGTAGAATCTCGGAAAGCGCCCTGCCCGATATGCTGACCAGCCCATTAGCATCGCAATGTAGCGACATCAGTTGGAGAGTCTCTTTCACGCCCTGGTGGAGGACGGAACATTCGACTTCCTGCAGAAACCTCCTGAGGTCAAACCATTCGCGGGTCGAATTTGTGCGAAGCCGTTCGAACAACCACTCCGAATAACTAACCTTTGAGCATCGGACCACTGCTGGAGTCGCCACAAGCAATGTCGTCACCGACGCATCACCTGCTGACTGGCCCAGGAATCGAGGTCGGACAGACGATATCTCACGGACCCGAAAAACTTCGAATACGGCGGCCCGTCGCGACGGTGTTGAGCGAGCGTCTTGGCTGCCACACCGAGGTAGGTTGCGGATTCCTGTCTCGAAAGCCACACATTTTGGGTAAAGGTGCGCGCTTCTTGAGCGCTCCAACTTGCCGGCAATGCGGCGATCCCCGCCGAAGCTGGGGGTGACTGGTAGTTCACGGAAGAACTCCTTCTCCTAGGGTTGTAACCAGAAACTGAGGGCGCTGATTCGAGCCAGCGAGTATCTCTTATGACGCTTCTGTACCTAGGAGACGCGGGGGGATCTAGCCCCGCGTGTTGCGAACTATGATAAGCTACCGCACTTTCCTCGAGGTCGCAAATCATGCCGACAGATACGGGAGGATGACCTTCCCACTAGTTCGTCAGTCTCTGTTAACCTTCGGGAATGGCAATCAACAAGCTGACGACGGGCGACAAGCGCTGGCAGTTCGACTGGACGACCACCGAGGGCATAAGGAAACGAAAGCGCTTCGCGACGAAACGGGAGGCCGAAGAGTTTCAACGAGTCACTCTTCATGCCGTTCGCAGCGGCAGCTACATCGACCCCAAAGTCGCCAGCAAGACGACCGTCGACATGCTCTACCGAGAGTGGATCGAACGCATCAGGAAAGTTGGAGCAACAGGCAGGAAGCCCGCAAGCGCTAAGACGCTGGACAACTACCGGCGCTACTACGAGAACTACGTCGCACCCCGTTGGGCACATACACCCTTGACCGGAGTATCTTACGCATCCACGGCAGAGTGGATTACGACCCTGGATGGCCGTGATCGTCGGCCGGCAGGCCAGACGACTCGACGTGAAGTTGGTTTGATGTTTGGCCGCCTACTCGGTCACGCGGTGAAGAAGGGTCTACTTCCGTCTAATCCCACGAAGGATGCGGTTGGCGGCACTGACTACATCCCCGCCGTCGCCAAGCAGAGAGAGCATGTTTACCTATCGATGCGTCAGCTGACGGTCCTCGCGAGCGCCGCGGGAGAGTTCGACCTCTTGATCATGATGGCCGGAACGTGCGGGCTGCGTTGGGGCGAGATCACGGCGCTGACCGCTGACGATGTTACTTTCGGTGCACGCCCAAGTATCTCGGTGAACAAGGCGTACTCAGAAGTCAGCGGCAGTCTGATCATCGGTGCGACGAAGGCCGGTGAGCGACGAACTGTACCCGTTCCGAGAACTATCGCCAAGCGACTCGAGCAAGTGACAGATTCCCTCGCCCCGAGTGGAAGGCTGTTCAGCACTACGCAAGGGGCTGTTCTGCGGAATAGCACGTGGACGAAGCGGCATTACACCTCGGCCATTGCACGAGCTGCGGAGCTGGAGGCGGGGTTCCCCCGCCCCACCTTCCACGATCTACGACACACTGCAGTGAGTCTGGCGATCAGCGTCGGCGCGAACGTGAAGGTCGTGCAGCGCATCGCCGGACACGCGTCCGCGACGATGACTCTGGATACCTACGCCGGGCTTTTCGATGACGATCTTCATGACAGCGCTGGTCGACTAAATAGCGCTCTTACCTCTCTTGACTGGAACTGAATGTCACTTCTTCGTCACCTATGGACGCTTCTGCCCAGCACTGGTAAGGACAATCACACTCACTCGTAATGAGAAGGTCGCCAGTTCGACTCTGGCAGGAGGCCCTGATGTTGCCCCGGTCGGTACGCCGCCGGGGCTTTCTCATGTCCGGGGACGGCGAGTGCCGGACCACCACGGGCGGGGAGTACCCGGACGTACCGCCGCTGCGGCCGGACGACGCAGGACGAGGCCGGCCCGATGGTCTCAGGCTCGGTCGTGGTGATCGTCCGCGGCGACGATGACGCGGCGGCCACGCGCCCTCGGCGACGTGAGCGGATCTGTCAGGGGTTCGGCTGGTCGGCGCCGGCATCATCGGCGGAGACCTTGGCACCGGACTGCAGCAGGGCCTTCAGCGTGTCGGCGCCATCGGCCCCCACCGCCGCGGCCGCCAGGTTCGCTTCGATGACGGCCCGCAGGACTTCCTCGCGCTGGATCTTGACCCCTCGAGGAGCGTCGATGCCGATGCGCACACCATCGCCCCGGGAATCGAGCACCGTGATGACGATGTCGTCGCCGATCAGGATCTGCTCGCCGACCTTTCGCGTGAGTACAAGCACCGTGTCACTCTATCCCGGCTGGCTCGGCACGACGTCGACCGCCGCCCGGCCTGCGCGGCCCGGCAGAAGCAGGAGCACGACCGGGGGCTGGAGAAGGAGCCTGAGCGGACCCTTCTGCGGGGCGACCCTCGAGCCATCCGATGGGCAGGCCGAGCGCCTGCACGGTCTCCGGTGTCGCCGTGGTGGCGGACCCGACGACGGCGAGTCCGGCAGGAGCGAGGCCTGCACGCTCCATGCTGCGGCGTAGAGCGCCGACCCACGCCGCGGTATCGGCTTCCTTGCGCCCGGCGTCGACGGCGAGCCATACCTGGTCGGGCCGCAGTTCCAGCAGGGCGCGTCCGTCCGCAAGGGGGTCATCCGAGGACAGCGCGACACAGACGACATGGCCGCCGTCGACCCCCGCGGCGCGAGCGGCGTTCGCCTCCAGCCGGTCATCGATCGAGCGTGCCTCGGGGTGATCCCCGCTCGACGGCCCCGAGACCGCGACGGCCGCCGGCGCTCCCCTGCCCAGCACGGTGGCCATCGACGAGGCAACCGCCCACCCCACGGCGGGCGCACCCACGACCACGACGAGATCGCCCGGTGCCCTCAGCACCGACGGCGCGGAGGGTGCGTCGGCCGGCGCACGGAGGACCCGGCCCCGGACGTCGGGCAGATCGGTCGGGTCGCCCGCCCCCTCGCGGAGGAACGCGGCATCGGACCCGGACGAGTCGGCGTCCGCACCCTCGGCGACCGCATCCAGCCCCACGGCGATCGACCGCCGGGGCCTGGCAGTCCCCGCACCGGGCACGTCGGACCCGCCTGGCGTGGACGAGGGGGCCGGCGTTGCCGCACGGGCCTGCGCCGCCGCAGGGTCCGTCGCGAACGTCAACTCGTCCATGAGGGCCGCGAAGAGACCGGAATCCGTGGAGACAGCGGTCGGGAGCGCGATGCGGGGCTCCCGGGTCCCGTTGCTGTCGACACCGGGTCCTCCTGCGATGTCGGCCTCGTCGAGTTCGGCCTGCTCGAGGAGCGCATCGAGGCCGGAGGGTCCGGCGGCAGCACTCCGGCGCCCGCGGGGCCGGCTGCTCCCGGGAGCGCCGCTGAAGGCCCCGCCCGGGGAAACTCCCGGACCGTTCAGGGAAGCACTCACGGAGGCACCCAGGGAACCACCACCCTGGGAACCGTTCAAGGAACCGTCACGAGGCGCATCACGACGCCCCTCACGGGACCCGTCCGGGGCACCTCCCCGCGAGCGGGCTCCGTCCGAGGCGTCCGAACCGCGGCGGGTGCGGTCGACGCCGGGCTCCGGCACCTCGACCACGATCTCGTAGTGCTTCCGTGCGAGGACGCCGCGAATCCCGCCCACCGTCACGAGTTCGGCGGACACGATGAGGGCACGCGGCCCGTACAGCGCCGCGGCCTTCGCCTTTAGCTCCTCGAGGGAGGGGCCTTCAAGATGAAATAACTGCGGTGCCACGGACCACTCCTACTGTTTCGATCGCGACGTTGGCGCTCGTGACCTCCTGATAGGACAACACCGGCAGGTTCGCCGCCTGCGGTCCGACGAGCCGCCTGAGCGCCGGCCGCAGCGCGGGTGCACACACGAGCACGGCGGAGTTCCCGGCGCCTTCGATGTCGGCGACCGTCGAGCGGATGGAGGAGAGCACAGCGTCGGTGCGCGCAGGATCGAGCAGGATCTGCGTGCCCTGATCGGAGGGCCGCAGCCCTTCGAGCATCGACTGCTCGAGCAGCGGGTCGATCATGATGACCCGCAGCAGCGCGCCGTCGAGGTACTGCTGGGTGACCGCCGGCCCGAGGGCGAGCCGCGCCGCCTCGATGAGCCCTTCGGGATCGGACGATGCCTTGGCCTTGAGGGTCAGCGCCTCGTAGATGCGGGCGAGGTCGTTGATCGGCACCTGCTCGGACAGCAGCCCCTGCAGGACGCGCTGGACCTCCGCGAGGGACAGCAGCCCGGGGACGAGCTCCTCGACGGCCGACGGGTTCACCTGGCGGACGCCGTCGGTCAGCACCCGGACGTCCTCCCGGGACAGCAGGCGCGCGGCGTTCGCCGTGATGACAGAGGACAGGTGCGTCACGAGCACCGACACGCGGTCGATCACGGTGGCCCCGGCCAGCTCGGCGTTGTGCCGGAGCTCGGCGGGCACCCATTTCCCGGCGAGTCCGAAGACCGGCTCGACGACGGCGGTGCCCGGCAGGTGCGCGAGGTGGTCGCCGAGGGCGAGGACCTTGCCGCGAGGGGCCTCGCCCCGCCCGGCCTCGACGCCGGCGATCTTGATGACGTAGGTGGCCGGCGGCAGCTCGACGCTGTCACGGGTGCGCACGGGGGGGACCACGACGCCGAGTTCCAGGGCGATCTTGCGCCGCAGGGCGCGGACACGGCCGAGGAGGTCGTCCGGCGCCCCGGTGACGACGTCCACCAGGTCGGGAGCGAGCAGCACCTCCAGGGAGTGGACACGCATCTGCTCCAGCAGGTCGTCGGTGCTGTCCGTCGAGGGCCGTGCAGCCTCGGCCTCGAGCGCGGTGGCGGCCGTGCGGGCGTCGGCCTCCGACTTCCTGATGCGCTGCGCGATGACGATCAGGCCCGCCCCCACCACGATGAAGGGCAGCTTCGGCATACCGGGGATCAGCGCCATGACGACCGCAGCCGCACCGGCGATGCGCAGGGCGTTCTGCGACTGGCCGAGCTGCTGGGCCGCAGTGGAGCCCATGTCCGCCTCGGCGTTGGAGCGCGTGACGATCATGCCGGTGGACACGGCCATGAGCAGCGCCGGGATCTGGGTGACGAGGCCGTCGCCGATGGTGAGCAGTCCGTAGGTGGTGAGCGCCTCGGCGACCGGCAGGCCGTCCTGCAGCATCCCGATCGCGATGCCGCCCACGAGGTTGATGATGATGATGATGATGCCGGCGATCGCATCGCCCTTCACGAACTTGGACGCACCGTCCATGGCTCCGTAGAAGTCGGCCTCCGCCGAGACCTCGGCGCGCCGCTCGCGGGCCTGCGTGTCCGTGATCAGACCGGCGTTGAGGTCGGCGTCGATGGCCATCTGCTTGCCCGGCATCGCGTCGAGGGTGAAGCGTGCCCCCACCTCCGCGACGCGCTCTGCGCCCTTGGTGACCACCACGAACTGGATGACCACGAGGATGAGGAAGACGACGGCGCCGATGATGATCGAGCCGCCGACCGCGACGTGCCCGAACGCGGCGATGACCTCGCCGGCGTAGCCCTCCCCGAGGACGAGGCGCGTCGAGGCGACGTTGAGGCCCAGGCGGAACAGCGTGGCGACGAGCAGCAGGGACGGGAACACCGAGAAGTCGAGCGGCTTGCGGATGAACATGGTGTTCAGCAGGATCACCAGCGCGAGGAGGATGTTCACGATGATCAGCAGGTCCAGCAGCACCGACGGCACCGGCACCACGAGGAGCAGGATGATGCCGACGACCCCGACGGGCACCAGGAACTTGGGGGCGGATGAGCGCATGGTCTAGAGGCCTCCGGCGGTTGCGGGTCGGGTGGGCAGGGTGTGGACGCCGCGCGCGGCCCCCCTGGTCTTCAGGGACATGACGAATGCGAGGATGCGGGCCACCTGGTCGTAGTTCTCGAACGGGATCTCCTGGCCGAGCTCGCACGCGGCGTGCAGTGCGCGGGCGAGCGGGATGTCGGAGACCATCGGGACGTGCTTCTTCTCCGCTTCCTCACGGATCTTCGCGGCGATCACCCCGGCACCCTTGGCGACGACGCGCGGCGCGGAGCGTCCGGGCTCGTATTTCAGGGCGACGGCGACGTGCGTCGGATTGACGAGGACGACGTCGGCCCCGCCCACCGCGGCGATCATGCGGTTCCGGCTCATCGCGAGCTGGCGCGAACGCCGCTGGGACTTGATGAGGGGGTCGCCGTCGGAGTTCTTGTTCTCGTCCTTGACCTCCTTCTTGGTCATACGGGTCTTCTTGCGGTTGCGGCGCATGACCACGAGGACGTCCATCGCCGCGAGGGCGAGGCCGGCGATCACGGCGGCCTGCAGGAGCGCCGCCGCCCCCTCCCCCGCGGTGTTCAGCAGGGCCGCCACCGAGAGCCCGCCGGCCGCCATGAGCATGGGCATCAGGTTCTGCACGACGACGACGAGCACCAGGCCGACGACGCCGGTCTTCAGGAGCGCCTTCGCGCCCTGCCAGAGAGCCTGCCCGCCCAGGATCCGCTTGAGGCCGGTGACCACGTTGAACTGCTCGAACTTGCCGGAGAACTTCTTGACGTGGATCCCGCCCTGCAGGGCTGCGGTCCCGAGGACGGCGACGAGCAGCACTCCGAGGAAGGGGCCGAGGATCCCGGCGAGCGAGGCACCGCCGTCGGCCAGGGCGGCCAGGGCGGTCGCGGGGTCGGGGCTCGCGATGGTGTCGGTCACGCGGACGAGCTGCTCGGTGGCGGCGTCGGCCGATCGGGAGATGAGGGCGGGCAGCATGAGGGCGGCAGCGCCCACGCCGATCCACGCCGTGAAGTCCTCGGACTTGGCGAGCTGGCCCTTCGAGCGGACGTCCTTCATCCGCTTGTCGGTGGCCTGCTCGGTCTTCTCCCCGGAGTCCTCCGCCATGTCAGCCCACCCCCATCAGGAGTTCGGCGGCGTTGTCCGCGAGGGTCGAGACCACGCGCGGAAGGGCGATGAACACCACGCCCCCGAGGCTGAGCGTGATGAAGATCTTGAGCGGGAACCCGAGTGCGAAGGCGTTCAGCGCGGGGGCCACGCGCGTGAGGAGCCCGAGGCCGACGTCGGCCAGGAACAGGACGACGATGAGCGGGCCCGCGATCTGCACCGCGGCGAGGAAGAGTCCCATGACGGCGCCGGTGAGCGCTTCGGCGGGCTCCGCGAGGTCCAGTCCGCCGCCGAGCGGCAGGGCGTCGAAGGTGCGCACGAGTCCGCCGATGATGAGCTGGTAGCCGTCGGAGGTGAAGAGCAGTGTCAGGGCGGTCAGCTGGAACAGGCGGGCGAACTGGGCGCCGTTGACCATGGACTGCGGGTCGAACCCCTGGGCCAGCGAGAAGCCTCCGAAGAGGTCGATGAGGCTGCCGGCGGACTGGACGGCGGAGAACACGACGAGCACGAGGAAACCCAGTGCCGCGCCGACCACCAGTTCGAGGACCAGCGCGCCGATGTACTGGCCCGTCCCGCCGGTCTCGTACCCGGCCTCGACCGTCGGGGACACCGCGAGGGCGAGCCCGATGGCGAGCATCGCCTTCACGCGTGCCGGGATCCCCTTGTAGGAGAAGGGCGGTGCGATCACGAGGAACGCGACGATCCGCACGCCCGCGAGCATGATGGCTTCGATGCGGGACTGGTCGAGGACGATCTCCATCTCAGCCGCCGCCGAGGAGGCCGGGGATGCGCTCGAACATCTCGTGCGTGAAGGAGACCATCTCGGAGATCATCCAGTGGCCGCAGATGAGCAGGGCCAGGCAGACGGCGGTGGCCTTCGGCACGAAGGAGAGCGTGACCTCCTGGATCTGGGTGATGGACTGCAGCAACGAGATCGCGAAGCCGACCACGAGGGCCGTCAGGAGGATCGGCGCGGAGAGCTTCGCTGCGACCCAGATCCCGGCGAGCCCGATGTCGAGGACGGCGTTGGTATCCACGTCAACCGCCCTGGTAGCTGTTGATGAGTGCCGTGATAATGAGCCCCCACCCGTCCACGAGGACGAACAGCAGGATCTTGAAGGGCAACGAGATCATGACCGGCGGCAGCATCATCATGCCCATGGACATCAGCGCCGCGGACACCACGAGGTCGATCACGAGGAACGGCACGAAGATCACGAAGCCGATGATGAACGCGGCCCGCAGCTCGGAGATCATGAACGCCGGGATCAGCGTGGTCAGTGGGACGCTCGCGGCGTCCTGGGGGTTCGGTTGCCCGGCAGCCCGGGTCATGAGCGCCAGGTCCTCCTCGCGGGTGTGCGCCAGCATGAAGGTCTGCAGGGGGCCGGCGCCGTCGGTGAGCGCCTCCGTGAACGTCGTCGCGCCGTCGAGATAGGGCTGGACGGCGAGGTCGTTGATCTGGGTGAGGACCGGCGCCATGATGAACAGCGACAGGAACAGGGCGAGCCCGGCCAGGACCTGGTTGGGCGGGATGGACGGCAGGGACAGGGCGTTCCTGGTCATCGCGAGCACCACGAAGATCTTCGTGAACGAGGTCATCATCAGCAGGAGGGCCGGCGCCACGGACAGCAGGGTGATGCCGATGAGGGTCAGGACCGCGGAGCTCGGTGCACCGTTGACGCCGTTGATCTCGACCGAGAGGCCGTCGTCGCTGCCCGGCGCCGCGGGGGCCGTCGGATCGGCGGGGGCGGAGGGCGCGGTGGGTGCGGGGACGCCCGGGTCCAGCTCGCCCGCGTGACCGGTGGCTGCGCCGAGGAGGATGACGACGACGGCGAGCAGGAGGGCTGCGAGCGCGGTCAGGAACGGCGCGCGGAAGGATCGGGCGGGAACGGACCTGGCGGCCACGGCGGGGCGGGTGGCCACGCTCGCGGCGGAGCGGGGTGCGGACACGGGGCATGCTCGGCGGACCGACGGCAGGAGCGCCGTCGTCACCCGGCCCGTCCCTGGCGCAGGAAGGCTGCGGTCTGCTTCCAGGTCGCGGGCGCGAGGATCGAGCCCTGCAGCGGTGCGGTGGGGCGTGCCGTTCCGGCTGCCTGGGCCGCCCTGACTGCGCGGCGTGTGGTCGGCACCGGAGCGTTTCCCGCCGCGGCGAGGCGCAGCGATGCGGCGAAGGCGGCGTCGGGGTCCGGGGCGAAGGCCCCGGCCTGGGCGGCGCGGGGCGGCGACACCTCGGCGTCGTCGTCCCGGGGGACGGCCTGCAGCGCACGCGGGGCGACGGCGGAGTGCAAGACCGATACCGACTGCTCGGTGACGCCCAGGTAGAACCGGGTGCCCTCAGCCTCGACCACCACGAGGGAGGCCTTTGCGCCGAGGCCCTGACGGGCGACGACGGAGACCAGGCCGGCGCCGGCTCGGTTGCCGTTGAGCTTCGAGACCTTGCGGTGCAGCACGAAGAGCAGCGCGAGGACCACGCCGAGGGAGAGCAGCACCCGCAGTGCGAGGACCACGACGTCCACTAGACGGCGCCGTCGGTGACGTCGAGGATCTGCGTGATGCGCACCGCGTAGTCCTGGTCGACGACCACGACCTCGCCGTGGGCGACGAGCCGTCCGTTGAGCAGGACGTCGGCAGGAGCGCCGGCGGAGCGGTCGAGTTCGATGACGGCACCCGGTTCGAGGTCCAGGACGTCCCGGACGGACATCCTGGTGCGGCCGATCTCGACCGTCATGGCCATCTCCACGTTGCTGATGCGGCCGAGGTTCGCCGCGCCGGCGGCGGCGGACCGGCGGGGAGCGGCGCCGGGCCGGGCACCGCGCAGCCGCACCGCGAACCATCCGACCGTGCCGGACGGCCCTGCGAGCCGGAACACGGAGGTCTCGGCGTCACGGACGAGCGGCAGGGCGTCCTGCACGGCGGGGGCGCCGAGCACGCCGTCGCCGAGGGACGAGGAGGCGGCCTCGAGCGCCGGCACGAGGACATCGGCCGGGGAGACGAGCGGGGACGACGTGCCTGCGGCTGCGGCCAGGGGCTGGGCGTCGATCAGGACGACCGCGAGGTCCGCGGAGGACGCGCCCACGAAGGACGCGACGACGGCGGTCGATGCGCTGGCGGACGGCACCTCGGAAGCGTTGCAGGCGACGGCCGTGAGCGGACCGGGGAGGGGCAGGCGCGCTGCGAGGGATGCGGCGGCGGCGTGCTCGGCGGTGGTGGTGTTCATGATGCGGTGTTCTCCTCGGTGGTCACTACTACGCAGGCAAGGCGGGATCCGTTCTGGCCCAGGGCCGCCTCGCCGAGCCGCTGCCCGTTGACGGCGAGCTCGAAGGGCCGGTGCTGCGGATGCGGCAGCTTCAGGACGTCCCCGACGGCGAGGTGGAGGATGCGCGACGGCAGCACGGGCAGCGCGGCGAGCTGCACCGCGACGTCGACGGGCACGTGCGTGACCTGCTGCTCGATCAGCTCCCGGGCGTCCTCGCCGGTCGCGGTGGGGTTCGTGTCCCCGAGCTGTGCCAGCAGGAGCTGCGCGGGGATGGCGACCGTCGCGGGGCAGGAACGCTCGCCGACACGGATCTCGAAGGTACCCACGATCATGAGCTCCGTGGTCGAGGCCGCCTGCGCGAACTGCGAGTTGTACTGGAGGGAGTCGATGCCCAGCTGGTGCGTCAGCACCGACCCGAGCGAGTAGTGGAGCCCCTCGAGGGCGTCGTCCATGAGCCGCCGGATCAGGGCCTGCTCGATCTGGGTGAACTTCCGCTCACCCGGCGGCACCGTCCCGTGGCCGCCCAGCATCGAGTCCACCCAGAACAGGCCCGCGGAGGCGGGGAACTGGATCACGGCCTTGCTGGTGTGGTCAGGGATGGCGCACAGGACCATCGCTGTCGTCGCCGGCAGCGATGCTGCGTACTCGTTGTAGGTCTGCATGAGGACCAGCTCGCTGGTCACCTGCGAGATGACACGGACCTTCGCGGTGAGTTGGGTACCCCACTGGCGCGCGAAGGTCTCGAAGGCGAGTTCGAGCACGCGGGAGTGCTCGCGGGCGAGCGTGGTGGGCCGGCGGAAGTCATAGACATCCACCGCCCTTGCGGGTGCAGAGGGCACGCCAAAGGAGAGTTGTTCCTGGACCGTCACGCTAGCGACTATCGGACGACGACGGCCGGTTGTTAGCGGTTCACTCCCCGCCGGTGATTCCGGGGATGAGGGCGCGCACGCTCTCGGGCTCGTCGGAGTGCACCACGATGTCCACGCGGCGGTTCAGCTCGAGCTCCTCAGGGGTGGTGCCCGGCGCCAGCGGCCGCGACTCGCCGTAGCCGATGGCCACCAGGCGCGGTGCTGGGACTCCGCCGGTGTCGATGAGGTTCCGGACCACGTTGACGGCCCGCTCGGTGGACAGTTCCCAGTCGAGCGGCCGCGGCACGGAATCCGGCAGGCGCGCGGTGTGCCCCTCGACGCCCACCTCGTTCGGGATGGTCGCCAGGATCGGCCCCACGCTCTCGAGCACGCGCTGCGTCTGCTCGGTCAGCTGTGCACTGTCCGGGAGGAAGAAGGTCTCGGAACCGACGAGCCGGATGGTGAGGCCGCGCTCGTCGATCACGTAGCGGACGGCCGTGGCGAGGTTCTGCGCGCGTAGCCCGGCATCGATCCGCTCCTGCAGGGCGCGGAGGTTCTCGACCTCCGCCGTCGCGCGCTCGCGATCCGTCGTCGGGTCCGCGGCGTCCCCACCGGCCGACGGTGAGGGCGACGGCGTGGGCGCGGTGGTCTCGGACGGGCCGCCCGCGGACGGCGCGGGCGAGGGCGTGGGTGCGACGACGTCGGCGGCTCCGGGTTCGGTCTTCTGGGTCTCCGGGTCCACGTCGGAGAGCGCGGCTCCCCCGGTGAACGACTCCCCCTCGGCGTTGACGTTCTCCGCAGCGACGACGGTTCCCTCCGCAGTGTCGACCGTTGCGGTCTCGACCACGCCGAATCCCGTGGCGAGCGATGTACGCAGCTGCTCGAACTTCTGCTGGTCCACGCTGGACATCGCGTACAGGACGATGAACATGCACATCAGCACGGTGACCATGTCCATGTAGGACGCCATCCAGCGCTCGTCCGGGTGCTCCTCGCCGTGATCCTCGCTGTGCCGCCTGCGCTGCGGGCGTCTGCTCACGCCGCGGCCTTGCCCTGCGAGGCCGGCCCGTCGGCTGCGCCCTTCGCGGAGTCCTTGTCGCCCTTGCCACTCTTTCCCTGCGCGTGCTGCGGCACCATCGCCTTCAGCCGCTCACCGAGCAACCGGGGCTGGCTGCCGGCCTGCACGGCGAGGACGCCCTCCATCAGGAGCGTCATGCGCGCGGTCTCCATCTCGCCCAGGCGCTTGATGCGGGTGCCGATGGGCAGCCACAGGAAGTTCGCCGAAAGCAGCCCCCACAGCGTCGCGACGAAGGCTGCGGCGATCATGGGTCCCAGCTTGTCGGGACTGGAGAGGTTCTCGAGCACGTGGGTCAGCGAGACGACGGTGCCGATGATGCCCACCGTCGGGGCGTAGCCGCCCAGGCTCGCGAAGAACTTCGAGGCCGTGCGGTGCGTCTGGGAGGCGGAGTCGATCTCGTCCTCGAGGATCTCGCGCAGCTCCTCGCCGTCCGTCCCGTCCGCGATGTTCTGCAGGGCTCCGCGCAGGAATGGGTCCTCCACGGTGTTGGCTTCCTCCTCGAGGGCCAGCAGCCCCTCACTGCGGGCCTTCTCGGCGAGGACCACGACGCTGTCGATCGTGTCCTGAGGTGGGATGGTCTTGCCCATCATCGCCGCCGGGACTGCCTTCACCGCGACCAGGAAGTCCTTGAAGGTGCCGCCGGCGATCCCGATGGCGATGGTGGCACCGAAGACGAGGATCATGGGGGCCGGCAGCAGGAGCGCCTGGACGCTCGCATGCTCGAGGGTGATCATCGCGTACAGGGCACCGAAGGCGACGAGAATACCGACGATTGTTGCGGGATCCATTACGTGGTCCTAGGTCTGAACTGGACGGGCGAGCCCGCGCCGTCGGCGCCGGAATGCCTGACCGGGCTGGTGTCGGTGGGAGCGGCGGTGTCGGCGGGAGCATCGCGGACGAGGCCGAGCGGACGCTGACCTGCCTGATCCCCGTCGTCGAACGGGGCGGCGGAGGGGTCGCCTGGCATGAACCGTGCAAGCGAGATGATGCGCGCGCGGTACGCGGCGATGAGCTCGATCACCTCTCGGAGGGACTCCGTGACGATGTACTTCGCGCCATCGACCATCACGAGCGTGGTGTCCGGATTCTCGTGGATACGCTCGATGAGGTCAGGGTTCACCGCGAACTGGCTCTCGTTGAGCCGGGTCACCACGATCATCGGACATCCTGGGGTCGGGACACCCCGGCGGGGTCTCTTTCTCCCACTGTCGGCATGGGTCACGGCTTCGTAAGGGCCGGTACCTCGCGGATGATCTGTAGACCCGCGACCGTTGTTTGCGGGCTCCGGGTGGGCTGCCCCGTGGGCGACGGATCGATGCGCCTGACGTGAGAGGGATACCCAACCCTCTATTGCTGGTCTCGACCTTCAGGCGCAGGTCCAGCGCGGACGGCCGAATCCCTCTCCTCCACCACCTTCCCAGCCCCACGGCGCGGACGTCCTCGGGAGACTTCCAACGAGTCCACAACGCGTCTACTCGGCATGGCTCACGGTGCTGGACTAACAGGTGGCTGCTCGTGGTTGCGTCGGGACCGGACAAGCAGCACAACGCCGAGGGCTGCCCACCACAGCATTCCCAGGGGGATCAGTGCGATGGAGGCAAGCCACATGCCGGGTAGGTCGATCGCTGCTGCGGTCATCAATGGCCCCGCCATGAGCATCACGAGACGAAGGGCGGCGACCAATCCCACGACACATAGCCACATCGGAAGGGAATGGGAGTGGGCCCCGGCCACACATATACCCGCGGACCAGATACCGAGCATGATGAGGCCCGCCGCTGGAAAACCATGGGTTCCCATCATCTGGAGGGTGAGGTAGGCGGATGCTCGCTGCGGCACAGTGGACATCTGCGCCTACTTCATGGTCTTGGGCCGGCGCCCCTGGTTGGCGCGGCGGCCCTCGGCTGCCTCGTTGGCTGTCTGCTGGATGCGTCGTTCACGGGTGGCCCCGGTCTTGCCGGTACTGATCCATTCGAGGATTGCGCGCTTCGCCGAGCGAGGGAAGCCGTCCCAGTGTGCTCGAGCCGCCGGCTGGGCATCGAGCGCACTGGGACGGAGAGCGTCCCGGTCAGTTCGTAGAGATCCTCGAAAAGCGCCTCCCGAACGATGTGGCGGGGGTCGTACTGGCGTGGATCGAGCTTGCGCCGGTCCACCTCGACCAAGTCGTCACCCATTTCCTCCTGAAGCTGTCGGGGTCAGCTGCGCGCTGCGAGGAACTGGTCGAGGGCGGCGAGGTCATCGGTGTTGATATGGTCGACGCCCGCGTCAGCAAGTTCCGACCAGACCGCTTCACGTGCGGTACCGGGGAGATCCGGGGTCGCCCAGAACCGGACCCGCGCGCCCTGCTCGTGGGCCGTGGCCACATAGGCCCTGAGCTTCTCCCGCTCCGCGGTCGGCATCTCGCCCACGCCTTGCCAGGTGAAGAGCTGGTTCCAGTTATTGCTGATCAGCGGCATGAGGGTCGATGGCAACGCCGATCCCAGGTCGGTGGCACGTCCGTCGTAGAAGCTCGAGCGGTGCCGATCGGCGGCCATCGTGGCCAGCGGGCGGTTGCCGCTGACCACGACGCTCACCGCACCCTGCTTCATCTTGCCGTTGCTGAAGCGCGTGAGCAGGGAGCGGTGCTCGTCGAGCTCGGCCTCGAGCGCGGCGTAGGTCTGCTCGGCGTCACCCTTGATGTCGACCAGCAGCTGGAACTCACCGTCCCACCCCGGGTAGACGCTGCCGGCCCTGCCATGCACCAGCTCGTCGAGCGGATCGAGATAGAGGCTCTCGAGCGTCACTCCGGCAGCGACATCTTCGAGGTCATGGGCCACGAGCAGCTCCCCGTCCACGAGCCAGACGTCGGCCTCGACGCTGGTGAAGCCGTGGTGGAGTGCATCGAACAGTGGGCGGTCGTGCTCGTAGTCGTTGTGGGCGTGCGCCGCTTCACGCGGGGCACCGAGGGAAACGTCATCGGCTGCCTGGGACGCGTTCGCCGGGACGGCAACGGAGACGGCAAGCGACGAGCAGACGAAGAACAGGGCGAAAGGCCGGGCACTGGGCATGGTCCTCAACTTTCGGGTGGGGGCTGTGGCTTTCCCACGCTAGATAGTTGAGGTGAGCAACAGGGTGACGCCCACTGGAACCCGGGTGAACATCCCACGACGACGACTTAGCGTCGCGGACCCCGGCGGCGCGGGCAGGTACGACGCAGGGACAGGTTGGTCGTTCTGTGAGAGCGGAGTGCCGATCCAAGCCGTTGAGGCCGCGGTTCGGCGGTGTTAAGGAAGCGTTAAGACCCGCCCTAGGGCGCTGCGCACTCGATAAGCTCACTGAGCGATGCCCACGGCCCCGCCATGTGCGTCGTTCCGTGCATCCTGTGCATGCTTGAGCCCTGGAGGATGTTGATGACCGCCCCCGTGGAGTATGCCGTTTCTGCGGCAGTTCCCGTCACCGCGAGATCTGCTGCGTCGACAGGGCGAATGCGTCGGTGGTTGCTCGCCGATCGTGTGCAGCCCGTGGGTCCGGCGTCCGACGAAAGCCACGCCAAGCCCAGCGCCTGGTGGAAGGTCATGTGCCTGACCGGGGTGGATTACTTCTCGACACTGTCCTACCTGCCGGGTATCGCAGTCCTGGCAGCCGGTGCGCTATCGCCGCTGGCGACCCTGCTGATCGTGGTGCTGACTTTGGTGGGCGTGCTGCCGATGTACCGGCGGGTTGCCGGGGAGAGCCCGCACGGGCAAGGATCGGTGGCGATGCTCGAGCGACTCCTGCCGTTCTGGCGGGGCAAGGTCTTCGTGCTGGTACTGCTGGGTTTTGTCGCCACGTCGTGGATCATCACCATCACCCTGTCCTCCGCCGATGCGACAGTGCACCTGCTGGAGAACCCGTTCCTTCCATCCTTCCTGGACGGTCAGGCCGTGCTCATCACGGTTGTGTTCCTGCTGATCCTGGGTGGTGTGTTCCTGCTGGGCTTCAGGGAAGCGGTGATTGTCGCGATTCCACTGGTGGCGGTGTTCCTGTCCCTGAACGCCGTGATCATCGTTGTCGGGATGCAGGCAGTCTTCACCGAACCGGGAGCCCTGACCACGTGGACGGATGCCTTGACCCGGACGGGCAGCATCGGCGGCGTCATCGGACCGGCCCTGATCGCGTTCCCGCTCCTGGTCCTGGGTCTGTCCGGGTTCGAGACCGGCGTGAGCATGATGCCGCTGATCGCCGCGAAGGGCTCGACCGACGAGGAACGACTGGCTTCGCGCATTCGCAATACCAAGAAACTGCTGACACTAGCGGCCCTGATCATGAGCGTGTACCTGCTGGCGAGCAGCTTCATCACCACGGTCCTCATCCCCGCGGAGGCTTTCGAAGCAGGTGGGGAGGCCAGCGGCCGCGCGCTGGCATACCTTGCACATGAACTGTTCGGAGGCGGGTTCGGCACTGCGTATGACATCAGCAGCATCCTGATCCTCTGGTTCGCCGGCGCCTCTGCCATGGCCGGGCTGATCAACATCGTGCCGCGATACCTGCCGGCGTACGGAATGGCACCGGAGTGGGGCCGCGCGGTGCGCCCGGTCGTCCTCGTCTACACCGCGTTGAGCATCGTCATCACCATCGGCTTCAACGCCGACGTCAATGCCCAGGCCGGAGCGTATGCAACCGGGATCCTCGCGATGATGGTGTCCGGGTCCATCGCCGTCACCATCAGCGCCATCCGAAGCCACCAGCGCGCCGCCTCGATCGCTTTCACCGTTCTCACGCTGGTGCTGCTCTACGCGCTGGTCGCTAATATCATCGAAAAGCCCGACGGTATCCTGATCTCCGGGTTCTTCATCGCCGGCATCATCGCCGTCTCCCTCGTCTCCCGCGTCACCCGGACCACGGAGCTCCGGGCGGACGTCATCGAGTTCGATGACCGAGCACGGTCCTTCGTCACCGACTCCATCACCTTCGACGGTCGCCTGAACCTGGTCGCCCACCGTCGTCAGTCAGGAGCCGCGGACGAGTACGCGGCCAAGGAAGCGGACCAGCGGGATCTCAACCCGGTCCCGGGCACAGCGGACATCATCTTCCTCGAGATCGACGTCATCGACCCGTCCGAGTTCAGCAACAAACTCCGGGTCCGGGGTGTCACTGTCAACGACCACCGGATCCTGCGCGTCGAAAGCCCGGCCGCTCCGAACGCGATCGCCGCGATCCTGCTCGCCCTGCGTGATTCCACCGGCGTGAATCCGCACGCCCACTTCGAGTGGTCCGAAGGAAACCCCCTGGCTCACCTGATGCGCTACCTCCTGCTCGGTCAAGGGGACACCGCCCCCGTCGTTCGGGAGATCATCCGCCAGCAGGAACCCGATCCCGTGCTCAGGCCACGCGTGCACGTCGGCTAGTACGCGGGCTACATCCGCGACGGGTCCGACATCGGAGTCACCCGTTCAGGGCAGAGACCTGCGACACGCGCTTCTGCAACGGTGCGATCATCACGACGAAGGAGAGATGCATTGGCAGCAGAACGGGTGAGCCGGACAGGCGCGATAGAACGGCTGAAAGAGTTGCGCGGGCACGTCGCGGCCTTCAGCAGCCGGGTTCTCACGCCGGTTCGCCTGGTTCCCCTGGCGTTCGCCGTGGTGATCCTCCTCGGTGCCGGGGTGCTCGAGCTGCCGGCAGCCAGGGCGTCGGACAGTACCGACCTGATGCCGGCGCTGTTCACCGCGGTATCAGCGGTGTGCGTCACCGGTCTCATCACGGTGGACCCAGCGACGTTCTGGAGCCCTTTCGGTCAGGCGGCGATCCTTGCCATGATCCAGGTGGGTGGGTTCGGGATCATGACGCTGGCGACCCTCCTGGCCCTGCTGGTGCGAAAGCGCCTGGGGATCCGCAGCCAGTTGGTGGCCCAGTCCGAGAGCCACACCGTGAACTTCGGCGACGTCCGCCGCGTCCTGATCCGGGTTGCCTTGATCATGGGCGTCGTCGAGGGCGTGACAGCGGTCATCCTCACCGCCCGGTTCCGCATCGCCTACGACGATGACCTCCCGACGGCTCTCTGGCACGGGGTGTTCCACGCCGTCTCAGCGTTCAACAACGCCGGGTTCTCACTCTTCAGCGACAACCTCATCCCCTTCGTCGACGACCCGTGGATCATCGTGCCCATCAGCATCGCCATCATCCTCGGTGCCATCGGCTTTCCCGTGATCATCGAACTGCTCCGCAGGAGCCCACTCAGCAACTGGACCATACACACCCGTCTGACGGTCTACGGCACCCTGCTACTCCTGGCGGTGGGCATCACATTGTTCGCAGTCTTCGAATGGCACAGACCCGAGACCCTCGGATCGCTGAGCACCGGAGGAAAACTCGTCGCGGCCATCGGTGGCGGAGTCTTCCCCCGCACGGCGGGCTTCAACAGCATCAATTACGGGGAAGCCGCCCCGGAGACACTCCTGATGACCGACATCCTCATGTTCATCGGGGGAGGTAGCGCCGGGACGGCGGGCGGGATCAAGGTCACGACCTTCCTCGTCCTGGGCTTCGCGATCCTGAACGAGATCCGCGGGCGGGAGCAGGTCACCATCGGCAACCGATCCATCAGCTCCTCCGTCCAACGCCAGGCCCTCTCGGTGGCGCTCCTCGGGATCGGCGTGGTGATCCTCGGCGCCGTGCTGCTGCTGATGCTCACCGACTACGGACTCGAACAAACCCTCTTCGAATCCGTTTCCGCCTTCGCCACCGTCGGAATGAGCACGGGCATCACCTACGACCTGCCCCACAGCGCCCAATTGGTTCTCATGGCACTGATGTTCATCGGGCGCATCGGCACCATCACCACCGCCGCGGCCCTGGCGCTGAACAGCAAACCGGTCCTGTACCGGTTACCGGAAGAACGCCCCATCATCGGCTGACTGGAGCATCCTCCACCGACCGGTTTCAACCCCGAGGAATCCCCTTCTTCTGGCAGTTTCGCGGACCCGCAGGACGAGACCCTTCCAGTTCCCTAGTGCTATCGCTTCTCCTATGCCCTGCTGTCCTGTCTCCTAAGAAAGAGTGCCTTTGCGCGATTGCGAGGACGCTTGCGAGACAGTTCCTGAGGTCATCCTTGCGTGGGAGTGGCTTGAGGAAGCGACTGGATGAGTGGTGCGGCGCCAACTGATCCCGGAGCAGATGCTGCCCTCACGGAGACAGCATCTGCTCCGGGATTATGCAGTAGCCCTCAGGAATTTCCAGGCGACTAGGAGACCGCACAAAGTTCCTCGATATCAGCGCTTGAGGTTCGTGAGCTCCTGGAGCACCTCGTCCGACGTCGTGATGATGCGCGCGTTCGCCTGGAAGCCACGCTGCGCGACGATCAGGTTGGTGAACTCCTGCGAGAGGTCCACATTGGACATCTCCAGGCTCCCGGCGTCGAGCGATCCGAGACCGTTGGCGCCGGCCGCGCCGATCTCGGCCACACCCGAGTTCGCCGTCGCCCGGTAGGACGAACCGCCGGCCTTCTCGAGGCCCGCCGGGTTGACGAAGCCTGCGAGCGCGACCCGGCCGAGCGGCTGCCGACTGCCGTTGCTGAAGGCGCCCACCAGGGTGCCATCCGGGCCGACGGTGAAGGATTCGAGCGTACCGGCCGTGCGGCCGTCACTCTCGGAGATGGAGACGGTCTTGAGCTGGGCGAAACCGGTGACGGCGGAGAGGTCCACGGTGATGCCTCCCACCGTGACCGAGGAGCCGGGCGCGGCCTGGCCATTGGGGAGCAGGAGCTCGGTGGCGCCCGCGGCCCCGTTCTCATCCTGGCCTGCGACGGTCCAGCCCGTGGCCGAGCGGGTGAAGGTCAGGGTGAGGTCGCGAGCAGCGCCATCCGCGCCGTAGACCACCCGTTCCTGCAGGACCTCGGTGCCGACGGCGGCGTCGGAGGGCAGGTTCCCGGTGACGCGCGCCGTCGTCGTCGCCTGTGCCGGCGAGACCACACCCTTGGGCATGCGCAGGTCGCCGACGGCGCCGCCCTGCTGGACGACGCCGTTGTCGGCAGGCCAGCCCTGGACGAGCGAGCCGTCAGGCGTGACGAGGCGCCCTTCGGAGTCCGGCGAGAACGCGCCGGCGCGGGTGTAGAGCGTCTCGCCGCCGTTACGCGTGATGAAGAAGCCGTCACCGGAGATCATCATGTCCGTCGCCCGGCCCGTCGCCTGCGTGGAGCCCTGCGAGAAGTTGGTGATGATCCCGGCCACCTGCACGCCGAGGCCCACCTGGGCCGGGTTGGTGCCGCCGAGGGCTTCCTGCGGGGCACCGGCGCCCTGCGTCAGCTGGGACAGCGTGTCCTGGAACTGGGTGGCGGACGCCTTGAAACCCGTCGTGTTGACGTTGGCGATGTTGTTGCCGGTGACGTCGAGCATGGTCTGGTGGGAGCGGAGACCCGAGATGCCGGAGTAGAGCGAGCGCAGCATGATGATGCCTTTCGGAAGCGGAGCGGGCGGATCAGGGCGTGGAGTGCGGGGTCAGGAAGCGGGTGCGGGCGTTGGTGTGGGGAGGGTGCCCACACCGGACACGAGGTCGAGGGCGATGCTCTTCCCGCCGATGGTGACGGTGGGGACGGGGCCGCTGTAGGAGACGGCGGTCGCCAGGCCGCGGGCCTCGACGCCGTCCACCCCCGTGTAGGAGACCTCGTTGCCGATCAGCGCGGCCGCCGAGGATCGCATCTGGAGGTGGAAGTTCTCCTCGCTGACACCGGTCATCTGCGTGATCTTCTCCATCATGGCCAGCTGCGTTGTCTGCGCGATCATCTGGTTGGTGTCCATGGGGGCACTGGGATCCTGGTTGCGGAGCTGACTGACGAGCAGGGACATGAACACTTCGGAGTCCATGGCCTGCTTCCGGGTCCCCGGAGCAGGGGTCTCGGTGGGGGCGAAGGTCGCGGACGCGACCGGATCGATGGGCATGGTGTCCTTCCGGGTCAGGCGAAGAGGTCGAGGGTGGAGGAGCCGGCGGTGGGGCTCGGGGTCCAGGAGGTGTCCGGCACGGGTCGGTGGACCGCCGTGGGGACGGAATCGGACTGCTGGTCACGCCGTCCGTCCCTGCGGTCCTCCGGCGTGCCGGTCCCGAGGTCGAGCGATGCGGACAGGCCCGACGACGACGCCTCGCGCCGCAGGTCGGGCAGCGCCTGCTTGAGGGCCTCGCGTCCGCCGTCCGTGGAGGAGAAGAACTCGAGCCGGGTTCCGTCCGCGGCGAAGCTGGCGCGGATGGTGATGGGACCGAGATCGTCGGGTGCGACGGTGACGGTGATGGTGCTCGTCCCGCCCGGGGCGTCGGCCGCGGACTGGGCGAGCGCGAACGCGTGGCCGCCGAGTTGCTGGGGCAGTGGCGCGGCGGCCTGGCGGGCCGGCGCCACTGCCGTATCGGCAGGTCCGACGACGGCCCCTGCGGATGCCGGCACGGGCGCCGGCAGATCGACGCGTCCGGGTGCGGGCTGCGACGCGGCGCCGGGCTGCTCGGCCGTCTTGTTGTCGGCCGGGGCCGGCGTGCCGGGATCCACGGGGTTCGACGTGCCCGGATCGGCGGCATCCAGCGTGCCGGCCTCTGCTGCGGGTGCTGTCGCCTCGGGCGTCGGAGCCGATGCAGGCACGGCGCCGTCCGCCGCGACGGCAGGACCGGGAGGAGCAGCCACGGCGCCCGTGCCGGTGGAGTCCACGGACGGAAGGCCCGACGTCGCCG
The DNA here is from genome assembly GCF_015752045.1 of Arthrobacter sp. CAN_A2. NCBI lineage: Bacteria > Bacillati > Actinomycetota > Actinomycetes > Micrococcales > Micrococcaceae > Arthrobacter > Arthrobacter sp. CAN_A2. The sequence continues at coordinate 57,357 of NZ_JADOUS010000011.1, read as the reverse complement.
CGGCGGCGGTACCGGGCCGCACTGCCCCGGTGTCGGTGGCTGCCGGGGGCTCCCCGGTCTCCGCGCCCGCCGACGCTGCAGCGATGTCCGTGGCCGCCCCGATTCCCGCGTCCGGGCTTGCCGACGCAAGGGGTGCCGACCCCTCCGCCGCGTCGGAGTAGGCGGGAGGAGCCGGTGCGGCTGCCGGGGCGACGGCGACGGTGGCCGCATCGCCGGCGGGAAGGGCCGGAGAGCCGGAGGGTGTCTGGGTGGCCGGTCCGCCCTCGTGCCCGGATACCAGGGGGGTCGTTGCCGAGGCGGAGGCGACGCTCGACGTCGGGTCGGGCGCCGTGACGGACGCAGGCTGCACGGCATCCGGGACGTCGCGCCGGATGTGATGAGGGGCGCTGCGATCGGCGGCGCCCGCGGCGAGGTCGGTCGCCCGGTCGGCACCAGCGACAACCCCACGATCCATGTGCTTCGTGCGCTCGGTGCGCTCCGCGGGCGGGCCGGACCTGTCCCGAACCGCGGGGTTCGTACCACGGTCAGCCGTCGAGCCGGGGCTACGGCCGGCAGCACGCTCGGCGACACCATCGGAACCGCGGTCAGCCGCACGACCAGCGACACCGCCGACAACAGCGCCGGAACCACGGTCCGCCGCACGAGCCGCGGCACCGCCGGCAGCAGCACCGGGGCCGCGGTCCGCCGCACGACCAGCGACACCGCCGACACCGCCGATACCGCCGACAACCGGACCGACACCGCCGCCGACCCTTCGCCCGCCCGGACGCTCCCCCACGTGCGTCCGGTACAGATCACCGAAGGATGCCGACGAGTCCGTGTCACGGGGACGGCCACCCGGACGCGCCGGATCCGCTGCCGCACGCGGAACGGCTGCCGCAGGCAGCCCCTGCACGGGGGTCATCGTGCCATGCTCGCGAGGAAGGCCGCCTGGGCATAGGCTGCGTCCGCCGTCTCCGGAGTTGCCTCCGTGGCGACCACCGGCGCCGCCACGGAGGCAGCTCCGGCGGGATCCGCGGGCAGGATGCGGCGGATCGTGGTGATGTTCGCGTCGGTCTCCCACATGTCCCGGACCGCGACGGTCTTGCCGGGCTGCGGGGCATCGATCGCCTTGCCTCCCCCGAGGTACATGGACACGTGGCCGCCCTCGAGGCTGAACAGCAGGTCGCCGGGCTGGGCCTCGGCGAGCGACGGAACCTGGGTGCCGGCGTTCATCTGGTCCCAGGTCACGCGCGGGATCTGGATGCCGATGTCCGCATACGCACGCTGCACGAATCCCGAGCAGTCGAGGCCGGACGCCGGGTCGGTGCCGCCCCACACGTACGGGATGCCCTCGTAGGACCGCGCGGCCTCGATCAGCCGGGCCGCGTCCGCCGAGGCCGGAACGGGAACCGGAGCTGTACCCGCTCCAGCGACGGGCGCCGGGGACCCGCCAACGGGTGCAACCGCAGGCGCCGCATCGGCGGACTCCGTGGGCACACTTCCGCCGGATGCACCTGAAGCACCTGAAACGCCTGCGAGTGCGTCGGCGAACAGGTCCGCGGAGGTACTCGCCGCCGCCTTCGGCGAACCCGCCGAGGATGTGGCCGTCGTCGTCGCTGCCGTGCCGGCCTGCGCCCGCGCCGCCGGGGCGGCGAGCATGGTCAGGGTGGACTGGATCTGCTGGATGCGGCCCACCGCGTCGGTGATCGTCATGGTCTCTCCTCTACATTGCGCCGGGCACTGCTGACCGAGGCGAGTTCGTCGAGGACACGCTGCTCGGCGCCGATCAGCGCCGTGGCCTCCGTGTCCCGATGGCGGTCCTCGAGTTTCTCGAGGCCCATGGTCGCCGCGCGTGCAGCACGGTACTGGTCCTGTGCGCGGCCCTGCTCACCCCGCAACTGCTCCTCGAGGGCGTGCAGGTCGGCGAACATGCTGCGTGCCGAAGCCCGGGCCGCGGCCACCGCGTACAGCGACGCGGAGCCGGCGGGGCTGATGTCCGTGCCGTCGAGGGCGTCGCTCAGGATGTCGGTGCGGGTACGTGACGCCCGGAGCCGCTCGTTCGCTGCCGCCAGGGATCCCGCGGCCTCTTCCTCGCGCAGCTGGCGCAGCCGGAGCAGGCCCGCGAGGGGGAACTGTCGTGCCATCAGGAGACTCCCATCGATGCCGTGAGGTGCGCCAGGCGGTTCCAGGCGTCGTCGAACGGGGTCTGCTCGTCCATCCGCTGCTGCAGGAACGCGTTGATCCCGGCCTCGTGGTTCAGGGCGGCGTCCACCAGCGGATTCGACCCGCGGGCGTACGCGCCGACGTCGATCAGGTCCTGGGCGGCCTTCCGCGCTGCGAGCGTCCTGCGCAGCACGCCGGCGACGGCCGCCTGCTCGCGGGTAGTGACGCGGGACGCCACGCGGGAGATCGAGGCCAGCGGGTCGATCGACGGGAAGTGCCCCGCGACGGCGAGCTTGCGGTCGAGCACCACGTGCCCGTCGAGGATGGACCGCGCGGCATCGGCGACGGGCTCGTTGTGGTCGTCGCCGTCCACGAGCACGGTGTACATGCCGGTCACGGAGCCGGACGCGCCGGTCCCCGCACGTTCGAGGAGCTGGGCGAGCAGGGAGAAGGTGGACGGCGGGTAGCCGCGGGTGGCGGGAGGCTCTCCGACACTGAGGCCGATCTCGCGCTGCGCCATCGCGACGCGGGTGAGCGAGTCCATCATGAGCATGACGTCGGCGCCGCCGTCGCGGAACGACTCGGCGATCCGCGTGGCCACGAACGCCGCGCGCAGGCGCAGGAGCGCCGGCTCGTCCGACGTCGAGACCACCACGATCGACCGGGCCAGGCCCTCGGGACCGAGATCGTCCTCCAGGAAGTCCCGGACCTCGCGGCCGCGCTCACCCACGAGCGCGATCACCGAGACGGCGGCGTCCGTGCCGCGGGCGATCATCGACAGGAGCGAGGACTTGCCGACCCCGGACCCGGCGAACAGGCCCATGCGCTGTCCGCGTCCCACGGTGGTGAGCGTATCCATCACCCGCACGCCGAGCTGGAGGGGTTCGGTGATGCGGGTGCGTGCCAGTGCCGGTGGCGGGGTGTTGCCCAGCGATACCCACGCGACGTCGGTGAGCGGGCCGCGCCCGTCGATGGGCCGGCCCACGCCGTCGAGCACGCGGCCGAGCAGGCCCGGCCCCACCGGAACGAGCAGCGGTCCCCCGTGGGAGCGCACGCTTGCTCCCGCCTGGATCCCGGCGAGGTGGGCGTACGGCATGCAGCGCAGCCCGGTGAGCGAGGCGGCGACCACCTCGGCGTCGACGGTTCCGGTGCCGGCCGCGGGATCACCGATGGTGACGACGTCCCCGATGGCGCAGTCGAGGCCGACGACGTCGACGCCGAGTCCCACGACGGAGGCGACCCTGCCGAACCGCTGGGGCGCGGCGGCGGCGAGTGCGTGGCCCACGGCGTCCTGGATCGTGAGGCTCATGCCGCACCCCCGGCGGCCAGGGCGGAGCGCACGCGGGCGAGCGCCGTGCCCAGGCGCGCATCCACATGACCGTCCGGGCACTCGGCGACGGCATCCCCGCGCCGGAGGGAGGCATCGGGCACCAGCTGCACGCCGACCGGCGTGTCACCCGGGGCGAGCACGGCCAGGTCCGCGGGGTGCAGGCGTACGGCGCGCACCTCCTCGCCGTCCGCCCCCCGGAGGGCGCGTGCGACGGCGGCACGCGCCGAGGACGGGCCGTCCTCGAGGGCGCGGCCGAGCAGGGCCTCGGTGATGTCGATGGCGGCGTCGAGGATGCGGGTGCGGGCCTCGTCGAGGACCGGGGCGGTCCGCGTGTCGAACGCCCGCGCGGCCGTGTCGAGGACCCGCAGTCGCTGCGCGAGGACGGCCTCCGCGTGCGCACGGGCGGCGGCATGCTCGGCGTCGAGCCGTGCACGGTGCTCGGCGAGTTCGGCGCGGGCGAGCGCCAGCCCGTCCGCGTATCCCGCAGCGTGGCCCTGGGCGACGGCGGCGTGGTGCGCGGCCTGCCCCGAGCCGGGACCCAGGCGCGGGAAGGCGACGGGGGTCAGGGCGTCAGTCGACATATTCGTCCTCGTCCCCACGCTGGATGGTGATGGTGCCCTGCGCCTCGAGATCGCGGATGGCACGCACCACCTCGGCGCGTGCTTCCTCGACCTGCGACATACGGACGGGCCCGACGGCGCGGATCTCGTCGTCGAGGATCTCCCGGTTGCGCTCGGAGACGTTGGAGCGGATCACGGTCACCACGGCCTCGGCGGCGCCCTTCATCGCCAGGGCGAGGACGGCCGAATCGATACCGCGGAGCACCTGCTGGACGTCGCGGCGCTCGAGGTTGACGATGTCCGCGAAGGTCAGCATGCGGGCGCGGACCTCCTCGGCCAGCGCCGGGTCGCGGAGCTCGAGGCCGTCGAGCAGCGCGCGTTCGGTGCTGATGTCCGCCCGGTTGATGATGTCCACGAGGGGCTGGATGCCGCCGATCGCCGTCGCACCCTGGCGGGGTGCCGCAACGGCGCCCGCCCTGATCTTGATGGTGTCGGCCACGATGGACACGGCCTCAGGGGTCGCGGAGCCCATGGTCGCGATGCACTGCGCCACGTCGGTGCCGGTGTCCTGGTTCAGCGCGGCGAGGACGGTGGACGCGCGTTCGGGTTTGAGGTGCGCGAGGACCAGGGCGATGGTCTGCGGCAGCTCGCCCTCGAGGACGGTCTGGATCTGTCCGGGTTCCACGCTGTCGAGGAACTCGAAGGACTTGCCGGCCGCAGTCGAGGCCAGGCGCCCCACCACGCCCGCCGCGCGTTCCGCGCCGAAGGAGGACTGGAGGAGCCCGATGGCCACGTCCATGCCGCCGCGCGTGCGGCGTCGGCCGCTGGTGCTGAGCTCGTGGAACTCCGCGAGAGCCTCTTCGGCAGCGGCTGGTTCCACCCGGCGCAGGCGGACGATCTCCGCGACGATCTCCTCGGCCTCGGCCTCGGACATCTGCTTGAGGACCTCCGCCGCCCGGTGCTGGTCGAGCTGCATGAGCACCATGGCGGCCTTCTGCGTCCCGGTCACGGCGGCGCGTGCGAGGGTGCTCATACGCTCTGCCTGTCATCCATCATGCTGCGCAGGAATTCCGCCGTCTTCGCGGGATCCTGGGAGGCGAGGGCGTCGACGTCCGCGCGCATGCGTTCGACGTCGGATTCCACGGCCCTCGCCTGCAGCGCAGCCTGCACCGCGGCGACGTCGATCGTGGTGGTGTTCGGCGCCGGCTCCAGCGGGGCGAGGACGGCCACCGCGGGATCGATCGCGGGTGTGCTCGGCGCCGGGATCGCCGGGTAGACGCCCTGCAGTTCGCCGAGGTCGAGCGGTTCGCGCCGCTGGCGGCGCGAGCGGCGTGCGTAGATGATGAGCGCCACGATGGCGACGAACAGGATGGCCGCCACGATGGACAGCGTCCGGATGAGGTCCGCCCGCTGCTGCGCGGCCTCGGCCGCCTGCGCCTCCGCGAGGGCATCCGCCGCGGCGTTGGCCCCGGCGTCGCTGAACGGCAGCTCCTCGACCGTCACCACGTCGCCGCGGGCGGCATTCACGCCGGCGGCACTCGAGACGACCGCGGTGAGTGCGGCGACGTCCATGTTCGCGGTGGCACCCCGGTTCACCGCGACGGAGATGGTCTGGCGGTTGATGCCGCCGGCGGGCACCGTGGTGGACTCCGTGGTCTTGTTCACGGCGTTGTTGCGCGTGCTCGTCTCGGAGTTGAAGGTTCCGTCACCCTCGGCGCCGCCGTCGGGCACGGCGATGTTGTCCGGCCCGAGGACGCCGGCCTGGCCGCCTCCGGCACCCTCGTACGCCTCGGTGGAGGTGGACTCGTTGAGTGCGGGCGCGTTCTCGGGCGTCGTGAAGGTCTCCTCGACACGCTCCGCGCTCTCACGCTGCATGTCCGCGGCCACGGCGACGGTCGCGTTGCCGACCCCGACCACGCGGTCGAGCATGGCCTGCACGGACGCCTGGATGCGCTGCTCGTAGTCCGAGGCCTGCTGGTCGCTGCCGCCGGTGGCGCCGACGCCGACCGCGGACAGCACCCGCCCCTCGGAGTCGATCACGGCCACGTCCGCGGCGTCCATGCGGTCGATCGAGGCGGAGGTGAGGTGCGTGATCGCCTGCACCTGGTCGCTCGAGAGGCTGGCGCCCGGATCGGTCTCCACGAAGACCGACGCCGTCGGCTTGCCCTGCTCGGCCACGAACACGGTGTCCTCGGGGACGGCGAGGCGGACGGTCGCGGCCTTGACGCCGTCGATTGCGGAGACCGTCGCGGCGAGCTCTCCCTCGAGCGCCCGCTTATAGGTGGTGGACTGCTGGAACTCGGAGGACGTGACCCCCATGTCGTCGAGCAGCGAGTAGCCGCCGGTGGAGGAGGACGGCAGGCCCGCGGAGGCCGCCTTGATCCGCTGGTCGTACACCGCGGTCTCGGGGACGAGGATGGTGCCGCCGCCCTGGGTCAGCTCGTACGGCACGCCATCGGTCTGCAGTTGGTCGACGATGGTGCTGGCATCCTCACCGCTCAGGCCCGAGAACAGCGGGGTGTAGGAGGGCTTGGAGAGCCAGGACGTGAGCGCGATCCCGCCGAGCACGAGCATGGCGACGCCGATGATGGCGATGGTGCGCTGGGCGATGGTGAAGCTCTTCACGGCGTCACCCAGGCGGGTGGCGGCGGTGGACAGGGGCGTGGGCATCAGGCCTGCATCCTCATGATCTCGTTGAAGGCGTCAACGCCCTTGTTCCGGACGGCCGCGACGAGCTCGAGCGTCACCTGGGCCCGCGTGGAGGCGAGGGTGGCGTTGTGGATGTCGGTGAGGTCGCCGGTGACGGCCTGCACGGAGAGCGCGTTCGACGCCGACTGCAGGCCCTGCAGGTTGTCCACGGCGGAGGTGAGGGAGGTCGCGAAACCCTCGCCGCCGGCGTCGGACACGGCACCGACGGACGGCAGGTATGAGGTGGCGGCGGGCTGGACGGCGCCGATGGCGGGGACGGGCATCAGGAGCGTCCGATCTGGAGGGCGGCTTCGTAGGTGGCTTGCGCGCGGTCGACGACGGCGGCGTTGGCCTGGTAGCCGCGCTGCGCCATGATGAGCTGCCCCATCTGGGCGCTCATGTCGATGTCGGGGTAGCGGACGTAGCCGTCCTCGTCCGCGAGGGGGTGGGTGGGTTCATGGACCAGGCGGCCCTCGGCGCTGCCGAACTCGGCCCCGGCGACGTACGCGCCCTGCCCGTTGCCATCGGCGCGCGCCGTGATGTAGCGCTGCTGGAAGGCTGCGCCGTCGGTCGAGGTGACCGTGTTGGCGTTGGCCATGTTGTCCGCGACGGCGTCGAGCCACTTGCGGTGCAGGGTGAGTCCCGTGCCGGAGATCCCGATGGCGTCGAAGGTCATCAGTTGGTCCTCAGCGCGGTGCGGATGCTGGTGAACGGACCCTCGACGGCGCGGGCCGCGAACTGGAAGCGCAGCACGGTGTCGATGTTGGAGAGGGTCTCCGTGTCCATGTTCACGTTGCTGCCGTTGAGCCGGGTGGGCTCGAGGGAGGTGTCAGTGGTGGCCTGCACGCTGCCGTCCCCCATCGACACCGACCGCGCGAGGGCGTCCTCGAAGCTGACCCGCTGCGCATGGAATCCTGGGGTGTTGACGTTCGCGATGTTGTTCGCGGTGACCCGCTGGCGCAGGGCGAGCCCGTCGAGGGCACTGCGCATAGCGAGCGAGGACACTGAATCGAGCACGGCGGCAGACCCTCTTCTTGCAAGGCTGAGCGGCCGATCCATGGCCTGGGGGTGAGCGATCCATGCTCACTCGTATCTATCGGACGCGCGTCCGGCACTTGTAAGGCGCTTGCGTCGAAGCTTTCAGCCCGTGACGTCGAGGTAGACGGAGGACTGCCGCGGGGCTGTCGCCGCCTGGACGGATCCGAGTGCGGACCGATGGCGCCGCAGGGTGTCGGCGTCTGCCGTCAGGCGGGTGAGTACGGCCTGCTGGCGTTCGCTGATGCGTGCCGCCCGCGGCACGAGGACAGCGGGAATGGGGGCGTCCACGCGGGGTGGGGTCCAATCCACGGCGGCGGCGGCCCGGCGCAGGAGCTCCGGGTCGGCGGCCGTCTCCTCGTCGGGGATGGTTGCCGCGGCCGCTTCGAGTGTGTCGAGGACGTCCTCGAGCGCATCAAGCGCGGAGGTCCAGGCCGTGAGGGCGGCGGTCGCTGCCGGGCTGTCGGGCTCAGCCGACACCGAGCACTCCGAGGGAGCGGGGCGCGTCCTGGTCCTGTGGGAACGCGGGGGTCTGGCTACCAGGGACGACGGCGGGCGCCTGCCCGGTGCGGGCGGCTTCGTGCCAGGCCTGGCGCAGCGGTTCGAGGATCTCGGCACACTCCGCGGTCCTGGCGCGGTCCCGCCGGGTATTGGCGTCGACCAGGGTCTGCCGCACATAGGTGTAGAGGGACATGAGCCCGGCCGCGCCGTCCCAGACGTCCGTACGCAGCGAGGACATCAGCTCGCCCACGATGTCCTGCGCGTGCAGCAGGTTCTCCGAGGCTTGCGTCCACTCCCCCGCCTCCTGGGCGGCACCGGCCCGCGCGAGGTCGAGCAGCAGCCGGTCGTAGAGCATGGTCAGCAGCCCTGCGGGAGTCGCCGACAGGACGGCGTCCTGCACGTACTGCGAACGCTTGGCCTGGTATCCGTTCATCTGCAGCATCTAGAGCCCGCTTCCGGTGGGGAGGCCTGCCAGCTGGGATGACAGCCAGTCCCCCTGTGATTGGAGTTGTGAGAGCTGGACCTCGAGCGCCGAATAGGTGCGTTCGAGGGTCGCCCGGCGCTTCTCGAGCCGCTGGTCCCAGCCGGACACCTGGTCGTTGAGGCTGCGGACGGTCGATTCCTGGCTCGTGATCCGGCGCGTGAGCTCGCCGTCGAACTTGTCCGAAGCTGCCTTGCCGGCATCCGCTACGCGCCCGGCGAGCTGGGTCAGGGCGTCCTTCACGGCGGTCGGGTCCTTCGCGAGCGCGGCGGCGAACTTCTCGGCGTCGAACTCCACGGTCCCGGAGCGGGTCAGCGTGATGCCGAGCTCCGACGTCGACTTGCCGTTGATGGGCGCCGTCGCCGCCGTGAGTACCGACTGGGCGATCCCGCGGACGGCGCTGTCTCCCGTGAACCGGCCCGACGTCGGCGCGGCACTGGCCGTTGCACTCGGCGAGACCTTGGTGTTGGCATCGACGAAGGAGAAGACGCCGCGCAGCGCCTCCACGAGCTCCTTCGCCTTCGTGGTGGTGGCCTCGGCGTCGCGGGAGACGGTGACGGATACCGGCTCGGTGGTGGTCTTGGCGACGGTGACGGAGACGCCGGGGAGGATGTCGGTGAACGTGTTCGACGACGACGCCACGGTCTGCTCCGCCGCAGTGCCGCCCCAGAGGACCACCTCGGCGTCCTGCGCGGCGCGGACGGTCGCCGCGCCGGTCTCCGTGAAGAGGTCGGTCGCGGTGCCGGCAGCGACGTCGGCCGCGGTTCCCCGGAAGACCTCGAACCCGTGCTCGGCACCGGGCTCCTGCGCCGTGAACTGGAGTCGGTACTGCTGCACGCCGCCGATGGTCCCGGTGCTGACCTTCGTGGCGGTGATGCCGATGTCGGCCTTGTTCACCTGGGCGACGACGTCGTCGAGGGTGCCGGTGGTTGCGATCTCAGTGGTGGTGCCGTCCTTCGCCCGCAGGGTGAGCGTGGAGGCCTCCGGGGAGAAGGCCGTCATGACGCCCGTCACGGAGGACTGTGACTGCGCGAGCTGCCGGACGGTGAAGTCGAGGGTGCCTGCGCCGGCCGACGACGTGGCCGTGGCGGTGGCGGCGTCGGAGCTGCTGGCGACCTTGTAGAGATCGAGGGCCAGGGGCTTCGCGGTCTTGGTGGCGAGCTCCGTCAGTGAGCCGAGCTGCTTGTTCAGCTGCTGCAGGGCGGTGACGAAGCCCTGCGTCGAGGCGGCCTTCGCCTTGAGGATCGTCTGCGGGCGGGCTTCCAGCTGCATGAGCTGGTTGATCATGTTCGTGGTGTCCAGCCCGCTCGCGATGCCGTCGATGGAGAACGCCATGGGTCTACCTCTCGGGTGGAACGGGTCCGTGCTGGGAGTCTTTCAAAGGGGTCGTGCTCAGCAGGCGAATGCACGGTGGCGGGACCTCTCGGTCCAGGATCAGTCCCGCCACCGTGCACTCTTCGCCTACGAACTCACCGTCTAGCGGAGGAGCTGAAGGACACCCTGGTTCATCTGGTTGGCCTGGGCGAGCATCGCGGTACCGGCCTGCGAGAGGATGTTGGCGCGGGTGAAGTCCGCCATCTCCTTCGCCATGTCGGTGTCGGTGATGCGGGACTTGGCCGCCGAGAGGTTCTCCTGCGAGACGTTGATGCTGTTGATCGCGGACTCGAAGCGGTTCTGCACCGCACCGAGGCCGGAGCGTGCAGCAGACACGTCCTTGATCTGTGTATCCAGTTCGGCGATCGACGTCAGCGCATCCGCCGAGCTGGTGAACGTAAGGCCCTTGACGGCCGTCGCGACAGCCTCGATGTCGGTGGCCGCAACCGTGATCTGATCGTTCGCGGCGGTCGAGCCCGCTCCGACCTGGAACGTGAGGCCGGTTGCTGCCGCGCTCAGCAGGTCCGTACCGTTGAAGTTGGTGGACGTTGCGATACGCGAGAGCTCATCGCCAAGTGCCGTGACTTCGGTCTGGATGGCCGTGCGTGCATCTGCGTTGTTCGAGTCGTTGCCCGACTGGACCGCGAGGTCACGGACACGCTGCAGAATGCTGTGGACCTCGGAAAGCGCACCTTCAGCGGTCTGGACCACGCTGATGCCGTCCTGGGCGTTGCGGGCTGCAACTCCCAGTCCGCCGATCTGCGAGCGCAGGCCCTCGGAGATCGCCAGGCCGGCGGCGTCGTCGGCTGCACGGTTGATGCGGAGACCGCTGGAGAGCTTCTCGAGCGACTTGGACATATCGCCCTGGGTGCTGGAGAGGTTGCGGTAAGCGGTGTTGGCCGCGGTGTTGGTGTTGATCTGGAAACCCATGATGTATTCCTCCGTGAAAGGGTTGCTATCGCAGGCCCATCCATGGGCCTGCAACGGTAGCTATCGGAAGCGACCCCGAGTGCGTTAGGAATCCGTCGAACTTTTTTCAGTACGTTCCCTGACCCATCCACTGCAGCCCGACCAGACGCAAGGAAGGCCAAGTTTTCGCCGTGGGTTACGCCGGAGCAGGCCGAATCGGCGGCCGGTCCCGAGGCACGACCGTAAGCTCACTTCTCGATCAGATTCCTGATTCTGGAGGGAAGGAAGTGCTGGGTGCGTGCTGTTGTGCCGCGTGAGGCTGTTGGGGGCAGTGCTGAGCGGACGGAGATCTCCCGGATACCGGTGATCACGACGGTCGTCGTGTCGGCGCTGTATGTCGTCGGTCTCCTGCTCGGCGACCGGGTGCGGTTCGAGGTCATCGGCGTGTGGCTCGGCATCGGCGCGGAAGTCGCCGCTGTCGCCGTGTGCGTCTGCGCCGTCCTGAGGACGCGCCTGACGCAGTGGCAGGTGGTGTTCGGCGGTGCGGCAGTCACCGCCTACACCGTGGGCGACGTCTACTATCTCTCGACACTGCAGGGGCAGCAGGCCCACGCCGTCATCTCGGCTGCGGATGTCGCCTACTTCGCCTTCTACCCGCTGATGCTCGGCGCCCTCGCGGTGACGGTACGCAAGCTGAAGGGCGTGACGTGGCCCCTGCTGCTGGACAGCCTGGTGGGAGCGCTGGCTGCCGCGTCCCTCATGGCCATGATCCTCGCGCCGGTCCTGCGATCCGGCGCCGGCGGTGGCACGACGTTCGAGATGATCGTCGTCGTCATCTACCCCGTGCTCGATCTCCTGCTGATCACTGCCGTCGGCGGCCTGCTGGCCTCCCGCGGGCTCGACCTCGGCCCGCGCTGGCTGCTACTCGTACTGGGCCTGGTCCTCTTCGCCGCCGCGGACATCGCCTTCGCCCTGGGCGTGCAGGACTACGTTGTCGGCTCCGCCGTCGACACCGGGTGGATCCTCGGAATCGCCGCCATCGCCCTGTGGATCGACGGCGTCGCTCGAGGCGGGGTTTCTTTCCGCCACCAGGACCGTGGCCTGCCTGCCGTCACCATGCTGATGGTGTCCACCACCGCGGCCGTCGCCGTCCTGATCATCGGCTGCCAGATGCCCATCGCGCCGCTCGCCCAGGTCCTCGCCGCCCTCACCCTCCTCCTGGCCGCAGTGCCCCTCCTCTTCCGGAACCGCATGCTGGTCACCCTCGCCACCACGGACGAACTGACGAAGCTGCCGAACCGCAGGGGGCTCGTCACGGATCTCCGCGGACGGTTGGGCGGACGTCACTCCGGCGCCCTGTTCTTCCTGGACCTCGACCGCTTCAAGGACGTCAACGACGCTCTGGGGCACAGCGTCGGCGACGCCCTCCTCGTCCAGGTGAGCGAGCGCTTCGCCCGGCCGCTGCGCCCGAACGACCTGTTCGCCCGCCTCGGCGGCGACGAGTTCGCCGTGTTCCTCGACGGCCTGTCCAGGGAGGAAGCCCTGGTGGTGGCGCAGCGGCTTCAAGCCGAACTCACGGAACCGATCCAGATCGGGACGGCCTCCATCAAGATCAGCGTCAGCATCGGCATCGCCCTCACGCCGGAGAACGGCACCGACATCAGCCTCCTGATGCGCAAGGCGGACATCGCGATGTTCCGGGCCAAGTCCACCCGCAGCGGACACCACCTCTACAGCTCGATGGACGACGACGGCGGTGCGCGGAAACTGAGGACCCTGCAGGAGCTCCGCGCAGCACTGGTCGAGGGCCAGTTCGAGCTTCACTACCAACCGAAGGTGAACCTCCCCGACGACGGCGTGACCAGCGTCGAAGCCCTGGTCCGGTGGAACCACCCCCTTCTCGGGCAACTGCCGCCGACGTCGTTCCTCCCCCTGGCCGAGGAAGCCGGCCTGATGCCCCAGCTCTCCACGCTCGTGCTCGAGGCCGCGGTGGGTCAGGTCTCCCGATGGCATGCCGACGGGCTGACGATCAGCGTGGCCGTGAATCTCTCCGGGTCCTGCATCCAGCCGGATCTGCCCCGCCAGATCCTCGCGCTGCTCGAACAGCACGGCACACCACCGCAGCGCCTCATGCTCGAGATCACCGAGGACATGCTGATGGCCGACCCCGTCCATTCCGCGAAGATCCTCGCGCGCCTTCGCAACGCGGGCATCCAGATCTCGATCGACGACTTCGGGACCGGCTACAGCTCCCTCGCGTACCTGCGTGACCTTCCTGCCGACGAGCTCAAACTGGACCGGTCCTTCATCACCGCCATGCGCACCGATCCACGCGCCGGCGGGCTCGTGGGCTCCATCATCGATTTGGCCCACAGCCTCGACCTGCGGGTGGTCGCCGAAGGGGTCGACAACGCGGAGACCCTGGTGGAGCTGCGCGCGCTGGGGTGCGATCTCGCCCAGGGCTTCCACTTCGCCAAACCGTTGCCCGCCGCGAAGGTCGCCCCGTGGATCACCAAGCACGCCCTGCCCGCAACGGCTACCAGCCTTCTCGGATGAGCCTCTCCTGGTAAGTTGTCGACGACGCGCCTGACGACGTTCCTTACATCGCGCCGGGCAACGCCGATAGTTCTCCCGGTTCCACCGTCCGTGGCACCGGGGAGGAGGTAAGACCGTGAGCGCCCAGAACCTGTCCGCCCTGCTGTGGCAGGAACGCGAGCTGCTCGAGCTCCTCGTCTTCAAGCTCGAGGAGGAACAACTCCTCCTCACCTCCGGCAACACCCGCTGGCTCCACCACGCCACCCGCGAGGTGGAACAGGTCCTCGAACGGCTCCGCGACACCGGCCTGGCCCGTGCCGTGCACGCCGCGGGCGTCGCGAAGGAGTGGGGCATCGACGGCACTGCCACCCTCCGGGAGCTGGCCGTAGCGGCCCCCGACGAACCCTGGGGTGAACTGCTGACCGCGCACCTCCAGGCCATGACGGTCCTCGTGGCACAGATCGGCGCATTGCGTGACAGCAACCAGCACTTCCTCAAGGCGGCCAGCCGGTCGGCCCAGGAGACCCTCGCGGGCATCGGCACAGGCGCGGGCACGTATGCCGCGGACGGCGCCACGAGCCGCCGATCCGGCGGACAACCCACCCTCCTCGACAAGGACATGTAACGCGACGATGAGCACATTCAGCGGACTCACCACGGCGTACTCCGGACTTGCCGCAGCACGCGCGGGCCTCGACGTCACCGGGCAGAACATCGCCAATGCGAACACGCCGGGGTACACGCGGCAGCGGCTCGAGACCTCGGCCACCGCCCCGGCCCGCCCATCGCTCTTCACCACCGGCATCCGCCCCGGCGAAGGCGTCCTCGCCGCAGGCATCGCCCGGCTCGGAGATGCCCATCTCGAGGCACGGGTCCGCATCACGGCGGGCGCCGCCGGCTACACCGCCGTCCGCGCGCAGGCCTTCACCGCACTCGAGGACGGGCTGCGGGAGCCGGGCGCCAACGGCGTCTCGGCGTCCCTCCAGGACTTCTGGGCCGGCTGGCAGGAGGTCTCCAACCAGCCCGAGAAGGACGCCCCGGCGTCGACGCTGCTCGCCGCGGCAGGGCAGCTCACGTCCCGCATCGCCGCCGGGTACCGGGAGGTGGAGGCGCAGTGGGCGACCGCACGCTCCTCGGCCACGAACCTCGTCGCCGAGGTCAACGACGCCGCCGCACAGGTCGCCGACCTGAATCGACAGATCCGCTCCGCCGTGGCCGCCGGCGCCTCCGCCAACGAGCTCGTGGACCGCCGGACCACCATGACCTCGACGCTCGCCGGACTGACCGGCGCGACGGTCCGGGACAACGCGGACGGCACGGCCGACGTCCTGGTGGTAGGCAACCCCCTCGTCTCGGGCACCACGGCCCGTACGCTGCAGGTCGCCGGACCGGCGGGGCTCGACGACGCCGGGACCGTCCAGGTCGAATGGACGCACCGGCCGGGCACCCCGGCCGGGATCGAGAGCGGCGAGCTCGCCGCCACACTCTCCCTCCTCGCTCCCGCCGACGACGGCGGCCCCCTCGCCCAGGCAGCCGCCGGGTACAACGCTTTCGCGGCGACGCTCGCCGACCAGGTGAACACGCTCCACGGAAACGCCGGCAAGGGGCCGTTCTTCGCGTACCAGCCGGGCCGCGCCGCGGCGTCACTGGACGTCCTGCCGACCCGCCGCGAGGACCTCGCCGCAGGCGCCCCGGGAGCGGGCGGCTTCGACGGCTCCGTGGCGCTGGGCATCTCGGGGCTCGGCACGGGTACCGGATCGCCCGACGCCGCCTGGTCGGCGTTCGTCGTCGACCTCGGCGCGGCGGCCCGCACCGAGCTGCAGGGCAACGCCCTGGCGGAGGTCTCCGCCACCAGCGCCCTGCAGCAGCAGCTGGGCGCCACCTCGGTCAGCATGGATGAGGAACAGGTCAACCTGCTGCAGTACCAGCACGCCTACCAGGGCGCCGCGCGTGTGATGACGGCCGTCGACGAGATGCTCGACGTCCTCATCAACCGCATGGGAATCGTCGGACGCTAGGGAAAAGGCCACCATGATCACGCGCGTCACCAACCAGACCATGCTGCAGGGAGCCCAGCGCTCCCTGCAGCACAACCTCGCGCGGCTTGCGGAGCTGCAGGAGAAGGCATCCAGCCAGAAGGCGATCAGCCGCCCGTCGGACGATCCGGCCGCCGCGGGCGAGGCGCTGCGCGTCCGTGCCGAGATCAGGGCGAACGAGCAGTACGCCCGGAACATCTCCAACGGCGAGGGCTGGCTCTCGCAGCTCGACAACGCGATGACGACGTCGAAGCGCGCACTCGACCGCGTCAACGACCTCACCCTGCAGGGCTCCAACTCCGTCCTGCCGCCGGCCGCGCGGGAGGCCCTCGCGCTCGACATCGAATCCCTGCGTGGCGAACTCGCCACCCAGGCGAACGCCACCTACGCGGGCCGTTTCCTGTTCGCCGGGAACACCGACGCGCCCGCCGCGCTCCGACCGGACCTCACCTTCGCGGGCGGCGGGGCCGTGGAGCGCAGGGTGGGCCCGGGCCAGAGCGTCCGCGTCGACGCGGACGGCGCGGACGTGTTCGGTAGCGGCCCCACCTCGGCGTTCGCCCTGCTGGACACCATCGCCGCGGACCTGCGCGCCGGCCGGGACGTCTCCGTGAACCTCGCGCCGCTCCAGCAGCGCATCCAGGACCTCACCGCCCACCACAGCGAGATCGGCACACGCCACGCGCGCCTGCTCGAAGCCAAGGACGCCGCCGCCGACGCCTCGCTGGCCCTCGAAGGAGAACGCGCCACCGTGGAAGACGTCGACCTCGCATCCGTGATCCTGGACCTCAAACTCCAGGAAACCGCGTACCAGAGTGCGCTCGCCGTCTCGGCGCGCGTGCTGCAGCCCTCCCTGATGGACTTCCTGCGATGAGGGCCGCGTTCGTCACGCCTCCCCCCGGGCTCGCACCACTCACGGACTTCCACCTCGAGGAGGTGCAGGGCGCGGACGGGCTGTTCACCCTCACCGCGGCGCACAACGCGGAGGTACGCCTGTTCCTCCTCGACGCCGCCACCTACGTGCCGCAGTACAGCCCCCGCTTCTCGGACGCGCAGCGCGACGTCCTCGGACCGGACGTACCGGACGCCCACCTGTTCGTCGTCGCGAACCCCGGTCCCGGCGGCACGACCGTCAACCTGGCCGCGCCGATCGTCCTGGACCCGACGACGGGACGCTGCGCGCAACTGATCCTCGAGGGAACCGACTACCCCCTCCGGGCGTCCCTGGCGCAGGCCGCCTGACACCGGGCGGACATGGGAAGAGCCGCCCGGCGATGCCGGGCGGCTCTTCCCATGTCACGTTCCTGCTCCGGTCACGTCGTCGCGCAGGCGTGGCGGGTCACGCCTGCGCGCACCCACCATACCTGCCCGACGGGCGGAGGGTGGGCGGAGGTTACGCGAAGTCGGATGTCGCGGGATCGGCGCCGATGCGGCCGGCCGCGCCCTTGTCGAGCCCGTTGATCGCCTCGATGTCCTCGTCCTCGAGCTTCACATCGAGGGACTCCCAATTCTCGATGATGCGCGACTCCGTGACGGACTTCGGGATGACCACGTTGCCGAGCGCGAGGTGCCAGGCGATAACGACCTGCGCGGGCGTGGCGTTGCGCTTCTTCGCGATGTCCTGCAGCACGGCGTCGTCGAGCAGTCCCTTGCCGGAACCGATGGGCGACCACGACTGGTGGAGGATGCCCTTCTCGGCCTCGAACGCGCGGAGCTCGGACTGGTTCAGGTAGGGGTGGGTCTCCACCTGGTTGATGACGGGGACCACGCCCGTCGCGTCGATGATCTCGTTGAGGGCCTCGATGGTGAAGTTCGAGACACCGATGCTCTTCACGCGTCCCTGCTTCTGCAGCTCGATGAGGGCCTTCCAGGTGTCCACGTACTTACCCTGCTTGGGCTGCAGCCAGTGGATGAGGTAGAGGTCCAGGGTCTCGAGGCCGAGACGCTCCATGGACTCCTCGAACGCCTTCAGCGTGCTCTCGTAGCCCTGATCGGAGTTCCACAGCTTCGTGGTGATGAACATTTCGTCGTGGTCCAGGCCCGACGACGCGATCGCGCGGCCCACGCCGGCTTCGTTCCCGTAGATCTTGGCCGTGTCGATGTGGCGGTAGCCGGCCTTGAAGGCCTTGGCGACGACGTCCTCGGCCACGTCGTCCTCGACCTGCCACACCCCGTAGCCGAGCTGCGGGATCGTGTGGCCATCGTTGAACGTAAGATTTGGTGATGTAGTCATATAGGCGGGAACCAACGATGCAGCCCGTTTATTTCGGTTCCCACTGACAACTATCAGCCTGCGTGGTTTCGGACCGGCCCTGGTGGCCGCGTCGGTCGCCCGCGGGACAGGGGTGGGACGGGGGTGGGACGTGCTCGACGACGACGGCGATCTGACCGCCCTGCACGACGCCGCGTACCGGTACGCCTTCCGCCGATCGCTCTCGGCGCGGCTCGCGTCCTCCGCCGCACAGGAGGCCGTCGAGTCACTGGGCGCGGGCCCCGTCGGACCTCCCGATCCGGACGACGACCGATCCGCCGCGGCCGATGCCGACACCGAGCTGGTCGCCGCCCTCCGGGCGACAAGGACCGCCCTTGAACGCTACCTCCCGACGACGCTCCCGCCTCGTGTGCTCGGCGACGCCTCCCTGCGTACCGCCCTCGCCGACCGCGCCCCCGCCGACCGCGAACTCCTCCTCCTGCACCACTGGGACGGGCTCCCGGTCGAGGATGCCGCGCGGATGACCGGGGGCGAGGCGGCACGCCTCCCTGCCATCGAGTCCGCCTGCGCACGCGGGGCCCTGAGCGGTGCCGCGACGGCCACTGCCACGACGGCCGGGCCGGAAGGGGCTTCGGCGCCGCCCGGTACCGACTTCGCCGCCGCCCTGGCCGCCGCCGATCCCGCCTCAGCCATCACCGGGGAGGATCTGGCCCGCAGTCGCTGTGGCCTTGCCGGCGCCGCACAGCCGACCGTCGAGCAACCCGTCCCTGCTGCCGTCGCTCCTGTTGCCGCTACCCTCGCTGCCGCACTGTCTACGGTGCCGGCGCCATCCGCAGTATCTGCGGCACGGGCGGGCCTCCCCCGGTTCCCGACCCGCGCCGTCGTGCCCGGCCGACAGGTCCAGGCGATCCTCGGGGTCCTCTGCCTGCTCGCCGTCATGGCCGGCCTCACCACGGCCCTCATCCCGCACACCACCCCGGGCCCGGCGGGTGACGCAGAGCGGTTGTACGCGCTCGCCGACGTCGTCGCCGTCGTGTCCGTCGCGGACCTCGTGCCCACGCAGGTGGACGGCGACCTGCGGATGCTGCAGGCCGCCTCCGTGGTCCAGATCGTGAAGGGCGATGCCGAGGGGTCCATCCTGACCATCGATGTGACGGGGCGGAGCACTCTGGAGCGCCCCGTCAGCCGCAATCTCTTCACGCCGGACCAGCTGATGTTCCTCGTACGCGACGGCGACGGCTTCCTCCTGCCGATCGAGGGGGAAGGGTCCGTCCTGACACTGATCGACCGCCGTTCCCCGGAGGCGACGACGATGGCGGGCAATCCGGCGCCGCTGCCCGACGAACTCCGCGACGCCATCCACGCCCTGCCCGCGGAGGAGCTCCAGCTCGATACGAACGGGACACCACCGGGATCGCTTCCCGCGGAGTCCATCGTGGGCGTCCGCCCGGCCGAGGGCCGGAATGTGCAGAACCTGCCCGCGGACCGGCTCGGCGAGTTCCATGTCCTGCCCGCAGGGGACGGCCGGGCATGCGTGGTCTTCGAGTACAACGGGCGGGAGGTCCTCCTCCGATGGCCCGAAGGCTTCTCCGCCTACGAGCGCGAAGAAGTCCTGTCCTACCCTGACGAGGACCCCCGGCGCGGCCGGCAGGTGCTGACTGTCCTGAACGACCGCGGCTACCCGTACGTGGATGAGAACCGGTGGGCACCGTTCATCGGCGGCGCGCCGACCGGTGGACGGGGCGAGTGCGGCGGGCAGGAGCTCGAGGTCTGGGACATCGCCGTCGAACCCGGGACCACGCTGCTGTCCTACTGACCGCCCGGCATCGCCCGCTCGGCCTCGCCGACGTCGTCCGCCACCAGCTGGGCGCGGCGGCGCACATTGTCGAGGCCCGACGACGCGATCCCCCACCGTTCGCCGTCGAGCCTCGTCATCGCGGCGGCCTCCGCGGTCGTCGCCAAGGTGTTCCCTGCCCTGGACAGCGCCCGGTGCACCTGCAGGAGGGCGCCGGGGATGTCGAGTCCCGTACTCGGGGACGAACTCTGGGCGCTCACGCAGATCGCCCGCACGCGGGGCAGCATCGCGCCGAGCTCGTCGGCGACCGCCACGAGTTCGTTGTAGACGTCGTCGTCCTCGATGCCCTCGAGGATCTGGTGATAGCGGTCGAGGCCCCGGCGGAAGCGGTCGTGCGCGCGACGCCACACCCCGGTGCCGAGCTCGGCGTCGTCCCTGCGACCCTGCCGCGCCGCTGCGAAGAATGCCACCTGGCCGTTACAGGTACTGGCCGGGGCCGTGGCCCTCGGCTTGGAGCGACGTGGCCTGGCGGCCGGGCGGGATCCGCTTCGGTTCACCGTCCTCACCGATGACCACCCCGGGGGCGATCACGGTGCCGGGAGGGAGCTCGCGGAGCTGGAGGCGTGCCGCGAGCTGCTGGTTGGCCATCTGCTGCGCTGCGAGCGCCGTCTGGATGCCGTGGAAAAGTCCCTCGAGCCAGCCCACGAGCTGCGCCTGCGCGACGCGCAGCTCGGCGTCGGTGGGGACCGCGTCCGGGTCGAAGGGCAGATTGATGCGGTGCAGTTCCTCGACCAGCTCGGGGGCGAGGCCGTCCTCGAGCTCCCGCACCGAACGCTCGTGGATGGAGGCGAGCCTGGTGCGGCCGGCGTCGTCGAGCGGCGCGCTGCGGACCTCCTCCAGCAGCTGCTTGAGCATGGTGCCGATCCTCATGACCTTGGCCGGCTCGTCGACGAGGTCGGCGAGCGACGCCGGGCGGCCGTCCGCCTGAGACGGGGCGCCCTCGTCCCCGGTCGGTGCCGCGGATCCCGGGGCCGGCACCCCGGCCGGAATCGGCGGCTGATCAGGGGTGCCGGCCGCGATCGCGGGCACCGGATCGGACGGACCGGCAGGCTGCTGTTCAGTCATCCCGCTATGCTCCCACAACCGCCGGAGGCCGAGCACGTCACAGCCGGGCTTGTTCCCGGGCCGGCGCCGCGGCCCGCAGCCGGCCCGGCGGAGCGCTGCGGGCAGGAGAGGCATGGTTCCCGGGGACGACGAAGCCCGACGCCGATCCTCCGGCGTCGGGCTTCGTGCGTGGGGTGCCGCCTAGCAGCAGCGACCCTCGGGGTTCGCGTCCTGGCGGTCCGCCTTGTCCCGCCAGAACTCCCGCTCGGTCATGGGCTGACCACCGGCGTGCGTGCGCTCGTGGTGGTCGAGGTACGCCTGGTAGGCGTTCTCCCCCATGATGCCCTTGAACAGCCAGGCCAGCTCCCGTGCGGTGTCGCGCGCCCGGGTGAGGACCTGCGGCACTGTCATCAGTGGCCCGTCCTCGCCGGACGCCTGCCGGGCTCGAGGGCGGCCCACCGGGCCTCCAGCTCCTTCTCGGCGGGGGTGGCAACCAGTCCGGCCGGTGCGAAGACACGCGACGCCACGGGGGTGTCCTCGGTGTCCGCTCCTCCACCCTGCCGGTAGGCCCTGATGGTGGCGAGGATCGCGGTGGTGATGACGATGATGGACAGCACCACGAAGACGATCGACAGCGTGCCCTGGATGAAGGTGTTGCGGACCACCGCCTCCATGGCGGCGACGGTCTTCGCCGTGCCGAAGCTCTGCTCGCCTGCGGCGAGCGCATCGCGGAAGGCCATGTGCTGCGCCCAGTAGCCGATGGCCGGGACCGGCGAGAAGATCTTGAGGAACGACGCCGTGATGGTCACCACGGAGGCGAATGCCAGCGGCAGGGCGGGGATCCACAGGAACCGGAAGAGCCCGCGCTTGGCGCAGATCGCCATGCAGACCGCGAGCGCGATCGCAGCGAGCAGCTGGTTCGCGATCCCGAACAGCGGGAACAGCGTGTTGATGCCGCCCAGCGGGTCCGTGACGCCCATGATGAGGATCGCTCCCCACCCGGCCACCATGATCGCGGTGCACATCCAGGCCCCGGCGCGCCACGAGGTGTCGCGGAAGCGGGGCACGAAGTTGCCGATGCTGTCCTGCAGCATGAAGCGTGCCACGCGGGTACCGGCGTCGACCGCCGTGAGGATGAACAGGGCCTCGAACATGATCGCGAAGTGGTACCAGAACGCCATCATCCCCGCGCCGCCGAAGACGCCCTGCATGATCTGGGCGATGCCGACCGCCAGGGTCGGAGCGCCGCCCGTCCTCGAGACGATCGACTCCTCGCCGACGTTGGAGGCCATGGTGCTGAGTACCTCGGGGGTGAGGCTGACGCCGGTCAGGCCCAGGCCGTTGACGAACGCGACAGCGCCCTCGATGGTGCCGCCCGTCGCCGCTGCCGAGGAGTTCATGGCGAAGTAGATGCCGCGGTCGATCGACAGCGCCGCGACGAGCGCCATGATCGCCACGAAGGACTCCATGAGCATGCCGCCGTAGCCGATGAAGCGCGTCTGGCGCTCCTTCTCGATCATCTTCGGCGTGGTGCCGGAGGCGATCAGGGCGTGGAAGCCCGAGAGCGCACCGCAGGCGATGGTGACGAAGAGGAAGGGGAACAGCGTGCCGGCGACGACCGGGCCCGTGCCCGTGGTCGCGTACTCGGTGACTGCGGGGACGCTGATCTCGGGACGCGTGATGACGATCGCGACCGCCAGCATGATGATCGTGCCGATCTTCATGAAGGTGGAGAGGTAGTCGCGCGGGGCGAGCAGGAGCCAGACCGGCAGGACGGCGGCGATGAAGCCGTAGATGATGATGCCCCAGGCGATCGTGATGCGGTCCAGCGTGAAGAGCTCGACGCCCCAGGCCGTCTCGGAGATCCAGCCGCCGCCGATGATGGCGAGCAGCAGCAGCACGAACCCGATCACGGACACCTCGGTGACCTTGCCGGGGCGGAGGTAACGCAGGTAGACGCCCATGAACAGGGCGATCGGGATGGTCATCGAGACGGAGAAGACGCCCCACGGGCTCTCACCGAGGGCGTTCACGACGACGAGGGCGAGGATCGCGACGATGATGATCATGATCGCCAGGGTGGCGATGAGTGCCGCGGTCCCGCCGATGACGCCGAGTTCCTCGCGCGCCATCTGGCCGAGCGAGCGACCGCCGCGACGCATGGAGAAGAACATCACGAGGTAGTCCTGTACAGCACCCGCGAAGATCACGCCGATGATGATCCACAGGGTCCCGGGGAGGTAGCCCATCTGCGCGGCGAGGACCGGGCCCACGAGGGGGCCTGCTCCCGCGATCGCGGCGAAGTGGTGGCCGAAGAGGACGCGCCGGTCGGTGGTCGCGTGGTCCTTCCCGTCCGCCTTGTACTCGGCGGGGGTCGCCCGGCGGTCGTCGGGCTTCAGCAGGTTCCGCTCGATGAACTTCGAGTAGAACCGGTAGGCGATCAGATACGTGCAGACCG
Source organism: Arthrobacter sp. CAN_A2 (assembly GCF_015752045.1). Classification (NCBI taxonomy): domain Bacteria; kingdom Bacillati; phylum Actinomycetota; class Actinomycetes; order Micrococcales; family Micrococcaceae; genus Arthrobacter; species Arthrobacter sp. CAN_A2. The sequence continues at coordinate 34,197 of NZ_JADOUS010000011.1, read as the reverse complement.
CCGCGAAGACGAACCAGATGGCGTTGACGGTCTCACCGCGGACGATCGCGAGGATGGTCCAGGAGACACCGCCCAGGAGGGCGATGCCCACCCACAGGGCGATCTTCGCCGGCGTCCACCGGCGGTCTTCTGCTTCGGCCTGCTGCGGGTCGACGGCGACCGGCGGCAGGTCCGGGTCCGTCACCAGCACGGCGTCGTGCCGGTGGGACCCGTTCTGCTTGTTACTCATGTTGCTCCTCGAGGGCGAGAGTGTGGTGCACACGAACGTAGCAACTTAGTGAGGCGTGCATCACAGTGCAAGCCCTTCCGACGGGTGGTTGCGCCGAACGAACCTGCGGTTGCGGCGAGTGACCCGAGCCTCCCGGTTCGTTACGGGAATCCCCCGGCCGACTCCGGCCCCGGGCGGCAGGCCCCGCGGGCGTAGGGTTGTCGGGTGGCATGCCGCCACGCGATGCCGCCGGCGCCGTCGATCTCCCCGACCGAAAGCCCGCCGTGACCCTTCTTCGCGACCTCGTGTATGTCGCCCCGTCCTCGCGCGACCACCACCCGGCCCTCCGCTGCGCCATCGGCGTGACGGTACCGCTGCTCACCGTGCTGCTGCTCGGACGCCTCGACCTCGCGGTCTTCGCGACGTTCGGCGCGTTCGCCGGCGTGTACGGGCGGAACGAACCGCACCGCCGGCGCCTCGCCACCCAACTGCGCGGCGGCGGGCTCATGCTCGGCGTGATCCTCGCGGCCGCACTGACGGGCCGGGCCGACGTCGGACCCTGGGACCTCGTGCTCCTCACCAGCGCGGTGGCCGGGATCGGGACCTTCCTGGCAGGACTGTTCCGCCTCAGGCCCGGCGGTTCGCTGTTCCACATCTTCGCGTTCGCCGCCATCGCCTCCGTGCCCGGCCAGCCGCCGCTCTGGGAAGGGATGTCCACGGCGGCGGCGACCGTGGGCTTCACGGCGCTCCTCGGGCAGGCCGGGAACCTCTGGCCCCGGTACCGCACGCCGTGGGAGCGTGCTGCCGTCCACCGCCCGACGACGCAGCACCTGGCGGCCCTCGGCAGGGAAGCGGGACTGTACGTGGCGGCGGCCGCGCTCGCCGGCAGCCTGGCCACGGCCCTCGGGATCGGCCACACGTACTGGGCGATGGTCGCCGCGACGGTGCCCCTCGTGGGCCAGTCGGCGCGAGCACGCGTGACGCGCGGCCTCCAGCGCATCCTCGGCACGTTCGCCGGGCTGGTCCTCGCCGCCCTGGTCCTTCTGCCGGGACTGGCCGCGTGGCAGTTGGTGTTCGTCATCGCCGTCGCGCAGTTCGCCGCCGAGATGTTCGTCCTGCGTCAGTATGCCCTCGCGCAGGCGTTCGTCACCCCGCTTGCACTCGTCTCGGCGGAACTCGCCCACCCGACGGCCCCGGCAGGACTCATCGCCGATCGGGCCCTCGAGACCTCCATCGGGGCGAGCGTGGGTATCGCGCTGGTGCTGGTGCTCCACCTCTGGCAGCGGATCCCGTCCCGCCACGCCTAGGCCATGGCCAGCAGGACCTTGCCGGTGTGCTCCCCCGAGTCGAAGTAGGTGTGCGCTTCAGCGACCTCCGCGAGCGGGAAGGTCCGGTCCACGAAGGGGCGCACCGCTCCGGACGCCACGAGGGGCCAGACGTTCTCCCGCACGGCGCGCATGATCGCGGTCTTCTCCGCGACGGGGCGGGACCGCAGCGTGGTCCCGGCGACGCTGGCACGCTTGCCCATCAGCGCCGCGAGGTCGAGTTCCGCCTTCGCGCCGCCCTGCAGCCCGATCACCACGACCCGCCCGCCGGTCGCGAGGGACTCGATGTTGCGCGCAAGGTACTCCGCCCCGACGACGTCGAGGACGACATCCACTCCCCGACCGCCCGTCGCAGCCTTGACCTCCGCCATGAAATCCTGTTCCCGGTAGTTGATCAGCGAGTCGACGCCCAGGGATCGGGCGACCTCGAGCTTGGCGGCCGATCCCGCCGTCACGTGCGGGACAGCTCCGAGGGCGAGGCTGACCTGGATGGCCATCAGGCCGATCCCGCCGGACGCTCCGTGGATCAGGACGTGGTCGCCGGCCCCGAGACCGGAGTGCAGCACGAGGTTGGACCAGACGGTCGCCGCCGTCTCGGGAAGCGCAGCCGCTTCCACGAGGCCCACGCCCGCCGGCGCGGGGATGACCTGCCCTGCCGGCACCGCGACCTGTTCGGCGTACCCGCCGCCGGCCAGCAGGGCGACGACGGCGTCCCCCACCGCGAAGCCCGAGTCGCCCGCGTCGGCCACGTGCCCGGAGACCTCCAGTCCCGGGACGGCGGACGCGCCTGCGGGCGGCGGATAGAAGCCGCGCCGCTGTTGCACGTCGGCGCGGTTGAGACCGGCCGCGACGACGTCGATGAGCACCTCGCCGGCGGCCGGCGCCGGCGCGGGGACCTCCTGTACCGACAGGACCTCCGGCCCACCCGCTCCCTCGATCACGACTGCACGCACACCGGTCTCCGCTCTTCTGGGTATTTGGGCACCACCTTCACCTCATGAAACACTAACGGCGGGAAGGTTGTCCGAGCGGCCGAAGGAGCTGGTCTTGAAAACCAGTGGGCGGTCACCCCGTCTCAAGGGTTCGAATCCCTTACCTTCCGCGATCAGCGCCGCTTCCGCGCTGGCAAGAGGCCGGTCGGACCGATCGAAGGATCGGTCCGACCGGCCTCTGTTGTTGCACGGGCCTCCGGAATCGCCGGCACTGCTTGCACTGCCGGCACCCTCTGCCTAGACGACGTCGGATGCCTCCAGGCGGCCTGAACGGACCGCCTCCGCGAAGGCTTCGTAGTCGCGTTCGTTCTGATCGGCATAACGCTGCGAGAAGTCGGTGATGGAGCGGTCGAACTTGTCGCTCTTCCCGAGGTAGGCCGAGATCGCGACAGGGTCGCCGGAACGGGCGTGCGCCCGGGCCAGGGTCCAGCCGCAGGCCTCGGCATAGAACGTCAGGGCGAGCGGCTTCATCCCCTCGACGACGGCCGAGCCCTTCATGTCGCGTAGTTGCCGCCAGTACAGGTACCGGTTCTCCTGCACGCCCTTGGTCCAGCCCAGGAAGATGTCGCTCGCAGCCTGCATCATCCGCTGCCCCTGCACCACGCGCTCGCCCGGCTGCTTGAACCGGCTCTTCGGCAAGTGGTCCTCGAGTACGGATCTCGTGGCCTCCTTGACCTGCAGGAAGAGGGGATCCTGCTGATCGCGGCCCTGGAGCAGCGCGATGAACGCCCGCGTACCGACGCTGCCGACGCCCACGACCTTGCGGGCGACGTCGACGACCTCGAAGCGTTCAAGCAGCTGGCGCCGGTCGACGGGCAGGGTGGCCCGGTAGGACCGCAGCTGTTCACGGATCGCGGGTCCCACCTCATCAGGAGACATCCCGTACGCGTCTCCCAGTTCCCGGAGAGGGATGACGATCGGTGGCTGGCTGACGATCCGGTACTCCCCGTCCGCGAGTTCGGCGAGCTTGGAGAGTGCGTGCAGGCTGTCCCGGGTGCGGGCCTTCTCGACGTTCTGTCGCGCCGCCTTCGCCCCGCTCTGGGCCTTCTTCAGGGCCTTGCCCTTCTGGGTTCCCACGGCCAGATCCACGGCCGCCAGCAGCTGCTCTTCGGACAGGCGGGCGTACCAGATGTCCAGGGTGCGCATCTGGGCGAACCCGGCCATCGCTTCCCGATAGGCCCGCACCGCCCCCAGGGTCACCTCACGGGTCTCGTCGGCGGTGAACGCATTGTTCCGCGCCGCGATCGTGAAGCTAGCGGACATCCGCTTGACGTCGTATTCGAACGGTCCCGGAAGGGTCTCGTCGAAATCGTTCAGGTCGAACAACAGGTTCCGCTCCGGTGAGGCGAAGACGCCGAAATTGGACAGGTGGGCATCCCCGCACAGCTGGGAGACCAGGCCGGCCCGCGGCGTGTCCTTCAGGTCCGCAGCCATGATCTTGGCCGCACCCCGGTAGAACGTGAACGGCGAGACCAGCATCCGGCCGTGCCGCACCGGTACGAGGTCCTGTTCCCGGGTGAGGTTCTGCTCCTCGAGCAATGCAACCGGATCCGGCCGTTCGGACGCGGGGACCCAGCCCTTGTGACCGGAGACCGGCGACTTCTCCCGGCACCGCTTGCCCTTCGCGGCGCGTTCCTCGACAGTCCGATGTTTGATCTTGGTCTCGGCCATGATCGGCGGCCTTCCTTCTGCATCAGGGAACCGGTCCAGGGATCAGGCGCCCGGGGCCGGTCCGTGCTCGGCGCGCAACGCGCCCTGTCATGGTCTTCAGCGGCGAACCAGTCGGGGAGACGGGTGCGTCGCCCGTCACGGTAGCGATCAAGACCGGTCCGCACCTCCTCCTCCGTGGGTGATCACCGGCCCGCTCCGCATCACCTCCAGGCGGAGCGGGTCTACGCCCTGGTCGGCGCCTCGGCAGCGATCGCCGCCCGCCGTCGGCCCCCTGCTCGGCGGCTTCATCACCACGTTCCTGTCCTGGCGCGTCGCCTTCCTGCTCGAGGCCCTCCTCATCGTGGGCGTCCTCCTGCAGAGGCAGGTCTCGACGGCGCTCGAAGCCGACGCCCAGGTGGTGAGCAACGCGCAGCTCGAGGAACTCCTCGCGGGCCGGCCGGAGCAGATCCAGGACGAGATCATCCGCATCAACACGGAGGCACGGCCCCTGGCCCTCCAGATCGCGCTGCTCGTCCCGCTCCCGATACCGGCGCCCCCGCCGTGGTGCCCCGCGCCGTCGTGCGGTACTGTCCCGAGGAGCAGCAGCCGCGCCACGGATGCGTGGCCTGAGACGGGGGTCCGATGCGTACTGGGCAGGGTAGACGGGAGCCGCAGCGCCGTTGGGGTGCAACGGCGTCGGTCACGGGGTCGGTCGCGGCGATCGCGGTCATCGCGGGGTGCGGCATCTTCGGATCGGAGGAGCCGGAGCGCCGCGCCGACGGCACCGTGACGGCCGAAGCCGAATCGGAGACCTCCCCGATCGCTGTAGGCGACTGCATCAATGATCCCGGCATGAAGGATCACTCGGACATCGCCGTCATCCCGTGCGATGAACAGCACGTGTTCGAGGCCTTCGCCACCACACGGATGCCCGACGGCGAGTACCCCGGCCAGGGCGAGGCCAACACCGCCGCCACCGACTTCTGCGCCGAGGAGTTCAGGAGCTTCATCGGCGTCGACTACGACACCTCCGTCCTCGAACTGCTCTACTTCTATCCCGTCGAGGAGAGCTGGAACGCCCGGGACGATCGGGAGATCCTGTGCTTCGTCGCCGAGCGGGAGGAGACCCCGGTGACAGGAACGCTCCGAGACGCGGGCAGATAGCAGGGTTCGTCCACGGATTTCAACCAGTGGCCCCGGATCTTCCGGGGCCACTGGTTTTTTAGTAACCCATTGTTAACGATGTTCTGGTTGGCTACTCCTGGGGATAAGAATGTCACCTGCGTCACATACGGTGCACATGCCAACACGTCCACTCATCACGGGTCGGCGGGCTTCACTCGCGGCCGCGATCGCGGCCATCGTCAAGGAGAAGAAAGAACGAATGGCTAATTCGTCATGGAAGGGAGCGCTCTGTGCGGCGCTGTCGGCGGGGCTCATGGCCTCACCGATGATCGCACTGCCGGCCAACGCCGTCGAGACACCTCCGGGGACGGCGTCCGTCACAGGAGACGGCGTCATCATCAACGAGGCGTACCTCACGGGCGGTTCCACGGGAACGCCCTTCACCAACAAGTACGTGGAGCTCTACAACCCGACCGACGCTCCGGTGAGCCTCGAGGGCTGGTCGCTGCAGTACCGCTCGCCCACCGGGACCACCAGTACGCCCAATGCCACCGCGCTCCGCGGGACCATTCCCGCCAAGGGCTACTTCCTCGTCCAGGGCGGCAGCAACGGTACGGCCGGCGCCTCCCTGCCTGCCCCTGACCTCGCGACGGGCCTCAACCCGGGCGCTGCGGGTGGCGTGATCGTCCTGGCGAACCAGGCCACCAGCGTCGGTGCGCTGCCGGTCGGCAACGCCTCCGGCGTTCCCGGGGTGGTCGACCTCCTCGGCTACGGCAGCGCGAACGCGTTCGAGGGCACCGCCGCCACCACACCGGGCGCGGGCAGCACGAAGTCCGCGAACCGCACCGCGTTCACCGACACCGACAACAACGGCGCCGACTTCACGCTGCAGGACACCACGCCGATGAACGCGACCGGCACGGCCGGCGCGCCCACTCCGACGCCGACCCCGACTCCCACGCCTACTCCGACGCCCACCGACCCGCCGGTGCCCGGCGTCGTCACCCCCATCCGGGACATCCAGGGCACCGGCTCCGCCACGCCCCTGGCCGGACAGACCGTCACCACGCGCGGCAAGGTCACCGCGGCCTACCCGTCGGGCGGCTTCGCCGGCTTCTACCTCCAGGCCGCCGGCAGTTCGGCAGCCGGGGACCAGACGGCGTCGGACGCCATCTTCGTCTACTCCCCCGCAACCGTCGGCTCCGTCGCCGTGGGCGACTACGTGGAGGTCACCGGCACCGCCGGCGAGTTCTTCAACCTGACGCAGCTCACCGTCGCCGCAGGTGGCACGGTCAAGCTCACCGAGCCCGCCGAGGAGGCAAAGGCCTCCGCCATCACGCTCCCCGCCACGGATGCCGCGCGTGAATCGGTGGAGGGCATGCTCTTCCAGCCCTCCGAGGCCTTCACCGTGGCCGACAACTACACCCTGAACCAGTACGGCGAAGTCACCCTCGCTGCCGGGGCCGAGCGCCTCCGCCAGCCGACCGACGTAGCCCGCCCGGGCACACCCGAGAACGCTGCGGTCATCGCCGACAACGCCGCCCGGAGCATCAGGCTCGACGACGGCGCATCGACCAACTTCTTCACCCAGGTCAACCGCGGCAAGGTGCTGCCGTACCTCACGCCGGCCCAGCCGGTCCGGGTCGGCTACAGCGCGCAGTTCACCTCGCCGGTGGTCCTGGACTACCGCAACAGCGCCTGGAAGTTCCAGCCGCTGGCCGAGCTGAACGGGGCCAGCCCCGACGGCGTCCAGCCCGTGCAGTTCGCCGGTGAGCGCCCTGCCGCCCCCGAGGAGGTCGGCGGCACCCTGAAGATCGCCTCGTTCAACGTACTGAACTACTTCGCGACGACCGGGGACCAGCTCACGGGCTGCACCTACAACACGGACCGCGCGGGGAACCCCATCACGGTGCGAGGCGGCTGCGATGCCCGCGGCGCCGCGAACCAGGAGAACTTCGAACGCCAGGAGGCGAAGATCGTCTCGGCGATCAACGCGCTCGACGCCGATGTCGTCACCCTCATGGAGATCGAGAACTCCGCGAAGTTCGGCAAGGATCGCGACTTCGCCCTCAAGACCCTCGTCGACGCCCTCAACGAGAAGGCGCCCGGCACCTGGGACTACGTCCGCTCTCCCGCGGCCCTGCCGGCGCTGGAGAACGAGGACGTCATCCGCACGGCCCTGATCTACAAGAAGGCCACCACCGAGCCCGTGGGCGCGTCCGTCATCCTCGATGACAACGTGGTGTTCACCAACGCGCGCAAGCCCCTGGCGCAGGCCTTCAAGCCCGTCGGCGGGACCGAGGACGAGACCTTCCTCGCGATCGTCAACCACTTCAAGTCCAAGGGCTCCGGCCCGAGTTCCGGTCCCGACGCCGACACCGGTGACGGCCAGGGTGCCTGGAACGCCGCACGCGTGGACCAGGCCCGGGCCCTCGTCGCGTTCGCCGATTCCATGAAGACGGCCGCGAAGACGGACAAGGTCTTCCTGACCGGCGACTTCAACTCGTACACCCAGGAGGACCCCATGCAGGTCCTCTACGAAGCCGGGTACGTCAACCAGGGCGAGAAGGACGACAGTTTCTCCTACGTCTTCTCGGGCCTGAGCGGCTCCCTCGACCACATCCTGGCGTCGCCGACTGCGGACGCCACGGTGTCCGGGGTGGACACGTGGAACATCAACTCCGTCGAATCGGTGGCCCTCGAGTACAGCCGGTTCAACAACAACGTCACCGACTACTACCGGGCGGATCAGTACCGCGCCAGCGACCACGACCCCGTGATCGTCGGCCTGAACCTCGCACCGGCCGATACCACCGCTGAACTCAACCTGCTGAACATCAACGACTTCCACGGCCGCATCGACTCCAACACGGTGCGCTTCGCGGGGACCGTCGAGAAGCTCCGTGCCGAGTTCGGCGATGAGAAGACGGCCTTCCTCTCGGCCGGCGACAACATCGGCGCGTCCCTGTTCGCCTCGGCGCTGCAGGACGACAAGCCGACGATCGACGTCCTGAACACCCTGGAACTCCGCGCATCCGCCGTGGGCAACCACGAGTTCGACAAGGGCTTCGGCGACCTGACCGGCCGTGTCTCCGACGCCGCCGACTTCCCCTACCTGGGCGCGAACGTCTACACCAAGGGCACCACCGAGCCCGCCCTCGACGAGTTCTCGATCATCACGGTCGACGGCGTCGACGTAGCGGTGATCGGTGTCGTCACCAGGGAGACCCCTGGCCTGGTGACCCCGAGCGGGGTGTCCGGCCTCGAGCTCGGGGACCCCGTGGAGGCGGTCAACCGTGTTGCCAAGGAGATCGAGGCACAGGACCTCGCCGACGTCATCGTCGCCGAGTACCACGAGGGTGCCGGCGACGGCGTCGTCGAGGGTGCCACCCTGGAGCAGGAAGTCGCAGCCGGCGGAGTGTTCGCCGAGATCGTCACGGAGACGACGCCCCTCGTGGACGCCATCTTCACCGGCCATACGCACAAGCAGTACGCCTGGGACGCCCCCGTCCCCGGCGTAGCAGGCGAGACCCGGCCCATCCTGCAGACCGGGTCCTACGGCGAGTTCGTCGGCCAGATCACCCTGACCGTCGACTCCGCGACGGGCGACGTCGAGTCCTACACGGCCCGCAACGTCGCACGCACCACCGACACGGACGCGTCCCTCGTGGCCGCCTACCCTCGCGTCGCCGCCGTGAAGACCATCGTGGATGCAGCGGTGGCGCAGGCCGCCGTCATCGGCAACCAGCCGGTCGGTGCGGTCACCCGCGACATCACCACGGCCTTCACGGGCGCAACCCGTGACGACCGCGCCAACGAGTCCACCCTGGGCAACCTCGTTGCCGACTCGCTGCGGGCCAGCCTCGCGCCGGCCGAGCGCGGCGGGGCGCAGATCGGCGTCGTCAACCCGGGCGGGCTCCGCAACGAGCTCTACTACGCCCCGGACGGCGTCGTGACATTCGCCGAGGCGAATGCGGTCCTGCCGTTCGTCAACGACCTCTGGACCACCACCCTGACCGGTGCGCAGTTCAAGGCGATGCTCGAGCAGCAGTGGCAGCCGGACGGCAACACGCGGTCATTCCTGGCCCTCGGCCTGTCGGACAACGTGAGCGTCACCTACGATCCGGCCCTCGCGCGGGGTTCGAGGATCACCTCGGTCATGATCGACGGCGCACTCCTCGACCCGGCGAAGGACTACCGGATCGGCACGTTCAGCTTCCTGGCGCAGGGTGGCGACAACTTCACGGTCTTCCGTGAGGGCACCGACACCCGCGAGTCCGGACTCGTGGACCGCGACGCGTGGATCGACTACGTCCGGACCAACAGCCCGCTGTCGCCGTCGTTCGACCGCCGCAGCGTGCAGGTGCAGGGTGCCCCGACCACGGTGAAGGCCGGCACCGCCGTCTCCTTCACCGTGTCCAAGCTGGATCTCACCTCACTCGGCAGCCCGACCAACACCACGCTGGCAGCACGCTTCGTGGCTGCGGACGGCACGACCACCGAGCTCGGCAGTGTCCCGGTCACAGGCGGCACAGCCACGGTGAACGTCACCGTTCCGGCGACGGCAAGCGGTCCGGGGCGCATCGTCCTGACGGCCGCTCCGAGCGCGACGACGGTGAACCTGCCGGTCACCGTCGAGGCCGTCACCCCGACGGAACCGCCTGCGCCCGAGAAGCCGGTCAAGCCCGTCAAGCCGGAGAAGCCCGTCAAGCCGATCAAGCCCGGCAAGCCGGCCTGTTCCGAGCCGACAGCGCCGGCCGAGAGCGCGAACAACGGCAGCTGGGCCAGCTACCGCGCGCACCTGGCGAACTACGACCGCTGCCTCAAGGGCTAGGTCGAGCGCCGGTCGCCCCGCGACCGGTCGAGCGTGACAGAGGGACCCCCACCAGTTCACTTCGGGTGGGGGTCCCTCTGTCGTCCGGCTCGTCTTCTGCAGGGTCGGATTCTCTGCAGGGTCGGATTCTCTGCAGGCGTGGGTCGAGGCGTCAGCCGGCCGTCCGGGCCGCGGTGACTCCGGCCCCGGCGCGTAGCTCGCCCGACGGCGGAACCGCATCCGGCGTCCGCCCCGGCGCCCGGTCCAGGACGGCACCCGCGATGGCGTCGGCGTCGAGCAGGGTCCTGCTGCCTGCCTCGAGCGCCGCGCCGGCCTGGGCGGCGATGGCCGTGCCCCATTGCACGGAGGTGAGCTGGAGACCGATGACGAAGAGGGACCCCTGCTCCCGGCCGGACCGGTCCACGGCGCGGTACGGCGGCGGAGTGACATCCAGTCCGTCGGACGTGACGGGGATGCCGGCTTCGCCCATGAAGGTCGCGGGCCGGACCATCCCCTCGTGCAGCATGTGGCGCATCAGCGGGGAGAGGCTCGTGGACACCCGGTTCGCCGGCATCATGGCCTCGACGAGATAGTGCGCGGTGAACGAGTCCCCCGAGACCCACGGCGAGGCCGCGCGGAACAGACCGGCCTCCGGGTCGAAGCCGAAACTGGGGTTCGGCCCCGCGAAGCGGACGACCCCGGCCCGGACCAGCGCGGCGAGCTGGGCGATGCGCAGCGGGGGCGGGCCGCTCGCCAGACCCTCGACCAGCGGCTCGAACCAGCCGCGCAGCTCCGCGTCCCACGACGAGACGGAAATCCCTCCGTCGGCCACGGCCTGCTTGATCACCGTGCGGCCGGCGTTCAGGGCTCCGATCGCCATCTTGAGCGGATCGTCCTCGCCCTTCGCCGATCCCGCGGCGTCCGCGTCGAGGTAGGCGAGCACCGCCGCGGTGAAGGCTTCACCGTCCGCGAAGCGGCGGCCGGCGAAGGGATGGGCGAGGGCTTCGACGTCGAGCCGCAGGTCAGCGGGCACGGCCCACGCGACGACGTCCCCGGCGGCGGCCTCCCAGCCCGGCCCCTCCGTCGCCAGGGCAGCGTCGAGATAGGCAAGGAACGCCCCGGGCGGCGCGAGGAGCGCAGCGGGATCGGTGCGGCTGAGGGTCGAGTAGTAGGCCCACAGCACGTCACGGTGCAGGAGGGGCCACAGGTCGTGGTCGAACCCGGGCTGGACGCCGGCCACCCGGAACGCGAGGGTGTGCTCGGGGGTGCAGAAGCGCAGGACGACGCTGCGCGGGAAGTACGAATCGAGGGACGCCTTGGCACGATAGGGGACCCCGCGCCTCGAGGCGGCCACGAGTCGGGGCTCCTTGCCGGACGGCGTATAGACGAGCCGTCCGTCGTCCCCGCTGGAGAACCGGCCGCCGCGACCCTCCGTCAGCTGGATCATGGCGTCGAAGAAGTTGAGCCCGAGCCCCCGGACCAGGACGGTCTTCCCCGCGGGGAGACGGTTCCACGAGACATCGGCCGGGACGGCAGGCGGCCAGTACTGCAGGCCGTGCCGCGCTGCGGCGTCCTGGAGCCGGCCCTGCTCCGGGGTCAGGGTCGCCGCGAGGTGGCCCAGTGCCAGGACGACGTCGTCGGCGTCGAACTGCGACCCGTCGTCGAGGGTGATCCGCCATTCCCGGTCGCCGCGTCGGGCTGAAGCGCTGCGGTCGAGGCCGACCGCCTCGTTGCGGTGGTGGACCACCGTGATGCCCGGCGGCGCCGCCCGGACCGCCTCGGTGAACACCCAGGCGAGGTACCGGCCGTAGAGCGCCCTGCTCGGGAAGTCCTGAGCGGCGAGTCCCGTGCACTCCGCCACGTCGTCGTCGTCGAGCCCCGGGACGAGGCCGGCGGCCACCCGCTCACGCCATGCGTCGAAGGACAGTCCCACGGGCGACGGGGCGATGCGCGCGGCCGGGGCGCCGACCGGCACCACCGTCGGATACAGGCAGGGGGTGTTCATCAGGAAGAGCCGCGACTGGTCCGGGCGCCAGACGTGGCCGGGCCCGGGGTCGTGCGGTTCGACGACGCGGATGACAAGCGCGGGAGCGGACCCCCCGAGGGCTCGATGCCGGGCGATCAGCCGCTCCACCACCGAGGTGCCGCGGGGTCCGCCGCCGATGACGGCCACCTGCCGTGCGTCCTGATTCTCCACCCTGCAAGAGTATCCAACCCGGCCGTCGTACCGGTCCGCCAGGGGCTCCGGGCTTTGGGAACGCTTCCGCCTCCCTGCATAGGATGGGCGCATGACGCTGCACACGGATACCCCCGCCATGACGGACGACCCCTTTCTCTGGCTGGAGGACATCTACGGCGACCGGCAGCTCGACTGGGTGCGCTCCGAGAACGCGCTCACGGAGGACGCCCTCGTCACGCCGGACTTCGAGGCCCGCGAGCGCAGGATCCTCGAGGTGCTCGACTCCACCGACCGCATCCCGATGGTGGGCAAGCACGGCGAGTTCTACTACAACTTCTGGCGTGACGGGAGTCATCGGCAGGGCATCTGGCGCCGTACCACCTGGGAGAGCTATGCCTCCGACGCCCCGGAGTGGGAGCTCCTCCTCGACGTCGATGCCCTGAGTGCATCCGAGGGCACGGAATGGGTCTGGGGTGGCGCGCTCTTCCTGCGCCCCGCCGACGGCGCGCCGCACGAGCGGGTCCTGGTGGTGCTCTCCCCCGACGGGGGCGACGCCGCACGGTATCGCGAGTTCGACCTCGGGACCCTGGACTTCGTGGACGGCGGGTTCGACATCCCCGCGGCGAAGAGCCGCATCACGTGGGCGGGGCCGGACACCCTCTATGTCGGCACGGACTTCGGCCCGGGTTCCATGACGTCGAGCAGCTACCCGCGGACTGTCCGCACCCTGCGGCGCGGCGGCAGCCTGGACGACGCGGACGAATACTTCGGCGTGGACGAGGACCACATGATGGCGCTCGTCCTGCACGATCCCACGCCCGGCTTCGTACGCGACATCGCCGTCGACACGATCGATTTCTACACGCGCCGCACCTACCTCCGGCAGGACGGCTCCTGGCTGCCGATCGAGGTGCCGGAGGACGCGAGCATCTCCCTGCACCGCCGGTGGCTGATCGTACGGCCCCGCACGGACTGGACCGTCGCCGGCACCACCCACGTCGCGGGATCGCTGCTCGTCATCGACTTCCAGGCGTTCCTCGCCGGCGGGCGCTCCTTCGCCACGGTGTTCGCACCGGACGCGTCGACGTCCCTGCAGTCCTGGAGCTGGACCCGGGATCACCTGCTGCTGAACCTGCTGCGCGATGTCTCCTCCGAGATCCGCATCCTCGATCCCGAGCAGGACTGGGCTGCGGAACTCCTCGATGCATGCCCGCCGCTGCATTCGGTGGACGCCTACGCCGTCGATGACGAGGACGACGACGCCGGCAACGACTACTGGCTCATCGCCACCGGTTTCCTCACGCCGTCGACGCTCTACCGCGGAACGATCGGCGGCGAGCACACCGCCATCAAGGCGTCGCCGTGCTACTTCGACGAGGGCCGCTTCGCGGTCGAGCAGCACTTCGCGGTGTCGAGCGACGGCACGCGGGTCCCGTACTTCCAGATCGCCTCGAAGGACCTCGCGCTCGACGGCGGCAACCCCACCCTGCTCTCCGGTTACGGCGGTTTCGAGCACTCCATGACCCCCGCCTACAGCGGCGTGATCGGCCGGGGATGGCTGGAACGCCTCACCGACGACGGCCGCCCCGGGGTCTACGTGCTGGCGAACATCCGCGGCGGCGGCGAGTACGGCCCGGCGTGGCACCGCGCGGCCCTGCACGCCGACCGGCACCGCGCGTACGAGGACTTCGCGGCGATCGCCGAGGACCTGGTGCGGCGCGGCGTGACGAAGCCGGCGCTTTTGGGCTGCACCGGCCGGAGCAACGGCGGCCTGCTCGTGGGCAACATGCTCACCACCTATCCGCACCTGTTCGGCGCCGTCTCCTGCGGCGTCCCGCTGCTGGACATGCGCCGGTACACGAAGCTCTCCGCCGGGTATTCGTGGATCGCCGAGTACGGCGACCCGGACAAGCCCGAGGAATGGGAGTACGTCCGGACGTTCTCGCCGTACCACCTGCTGCGCGAGGACGTGGCCTACCCGAAGACCCTGATCTGGACGGCGACGAGCGACGACCGCGTGGGACCCGTCCAGGCCCGCAAGATGGCGGCGAGGATGAAGGACCTGGGCGTCGGGAACGTCTGGTTCCATGAGGCGCTCGAGGGCGGGCATGCGGGCGCCGCGGACAACCGGCAGGCCGCGAGGATGCACGCGATGAGCTTCGAGTTCCTGTGGCGGGCCCTGGCGGGATCCCTCTGATCGGTCCCGGTCCGTGATCGGTGGCAGCGCGGCCGTGCTGCGACCCGTCCGTCCGGTCCCGCTTGGCTGTTTTGCTCTTGCCGTCCCCTTCTGGGTAACCTTGGGAGGCTAGCGATAGCCGATGGAGACGTGCCAGAGCGGCCGAATGGGCTTCACTGCTAATGAAGTGTGGGCCTAAAGCCTACCGGGGGTTCAAATCCCCCCGTCTCCGCGTTGAGGGGCCCGTGTTTACGGGCCCCTTTTTCGTGCCCTTCCCGCACGACCGGCGACGTCAGGAACTCACGTCGCCGGTCCGGTAGGAAGCCCGTATGCGGCCGTCCTCTCCCCTGGTCGGGTGGCCTTCCGGGTCCGGAAGCCCGTCAGCAGCAGCGCCAGGGCCACGAGGTAGGCCACCACGATGGGTGGTTCGTTGGGGTCAGCGGCCGTGGCACCCGGGATGCCGGCCCGGGCCTGGAAGGCGAGCTGCGCCATGTAACCCAGCTGCTGAAGTGCACCCGAGGCCAGGAGGGTCCCGCCCAGGAGATAGCCCCAGGGGCTCTGCCGCCACAGCTGGACCGCCGCGAGCAGGTAGGCCGGCACGATCAGGACGAGGTCTGCGGCGTAGGACAGGTGCAGGCCGGCGACGGGCTGGACGATCAGGCCGTCCGGCGGGACCGTTCCGGTCAGGGCGAACCGGGAGGCGTAGTACGTCCAGATGCCGCCCAGCCCGAGGCCCAGCAGACCCAAGATACTCGCCGCTGCCCTGGCGGGGAGACGGTGCCGGAACCGCCGAGCGAACCCCTCCCTGTCCCGGCCGGCGAGTGCCAGGGCGAGCGCGTAGACCGCCAGGGCCAGGATGGCCACGTGGAGCAGGAAGGCCGTGCTGAACCCCAGCCCGAACACGTACAGCGTGAAGGTGTACAGGGTGTAGGCCAATGTCCCGGTCCAGAGGATCCAGCCCCGCAGCGATCCCCGGCGGGCCAGCCACAACGATCCCAGGAGCCCCGGGACGGCCACGGCGAGATTGACGGCGTCCAGGCCCCGGTACATCGCCACCACCGACGGCGCTTCCTGATACACGCCACGGACCGTCAGACCCATCAGGCTGGATGCCAGTACCAGAGCGGCGACGGCGACGGACAGCAGCCGCGGCACCTTCCCGGGGTGATCAGGCGCGATGCCGTTCGGCAGGTCCCCGGAGACCTCCGCCTGGCCGACCACCCGGCCGCCCGCCGTGCCGGTCCCGTCCCGGGTATGCACCAACCTGCTGAGACGCGAACTAGCCTGCCGCACGAACTCGGCGGCCTTGACGGCCGCCTGACAACATAGGGCGCTCACACGTCGCGGCAGCGATGCTTCGGTGATGGGAGGGCAGCTCATACGGATCACGCTCCGGATGCAGGTGACGGCACGACGAGGGCTGGGCCGCGGCGATGAATCGGCGGGACGGACAACAGCATCATCGGCCTCCACGGCCCCGGGCAGGGTCCAACGTCCCGACCCGCTCTCAGCGCTGCCTGCGTCCGGGCGCTACACCCTGCCCCGCCGAAGCGCGGGCATTACACCCAGCGCCTTCGGCGTCCGAGCGCTACGCCTTGAGCGCCAGCGCGAACGGCAGCACCCCGGACGCCCCGGCAGCGCGGAGCGCCCGCCCGGCCTCCGTGATGGTCCAGCGGCTGTCCGCGAAGTCGTCGACGAGGAGCACCGGTCCGGGGTTCGCCGCGAACCATGCGGCGCCCTCGTCCGGGACGGCGAAGTGGTCCCACACCGAGGCGAGGCGGAACGCGCTGTTGCCACCGGGCTGCCCCTGCGGGAATCCGTGCGGCGTGGTCAGCTGCCCGAGGTAGGGGATGCGACCCACACCGGCGAGCGCCTGCGCCAGGGACCCGACGAGCTGGGGGCGCCGCCGGGAGGGGACACTGACCACGGCCACGGGCCGCTCGTCCCAGCCCCACTGGGCCAGCACGCGGACGACCGCTTCGACGACCGCGGGATCGAGCGGCGCGTCGGGTGTCGCATCCGCGAGGAGTTCGCGGAGCCTGCTGCCCCACACGAGGTCGGTGAGGCGGGCGAGGGCGCGGCCCGGCAGGCTGACCTCCCCGGGCTTCAGCTTGCCCTTGAGCGGTACGCCGAGCTTGTCCATGCCGGAGGGCCACTGGCCGCGGGGCTCGAGCTCCACACCGACCCTGCTGAGGGCCTGGTTCGCGGAGTCGGACGCCTCGTGGGCCACCTCGTCCGAATACCACGGGGCGGCGCAGTTGTCGCAGCGTCCGCAGGGGGTGGCGGCCGGGTCGTCGAGGGACTTCGAGAGGAACTCCATGCGGCAGGCCGTGGTGTTCTCGTAGTCGAGCATCGCCTTCTGTTCCACGACGCGCGCCTCGCTGATGCGGCGGTACCGCTCGGCGTCGTACTCCCAGGTGGTCCCGGTGCCTTCCCATCCGCCGGTGACCTTGCGGACCGCCCCGTCGACGTCGAGCACCTTGAGCAGCAGCTCGAGCGGCGAGCGCTTCAGGTTCACCTGCGTCTCGAGGGCCGGGGTGGACAGGACGACACCCGGGCGGAGGGCCTCGATCACCCGCAGGGCCGCGTCCTGGGACGGCATCGAGGCGGTGGCGAAGTACTCCCAGATGTCGCGGTCCTCCGCGCCGGGCAGCAGCAGGACGTCGGCGTTGGGCGTCCCACGCCCGGCGCGGCCGACCTGCTGGTAGTACGCGACAGGGGACGAGGGCGCCCCGAGGTGCACCACGAACCCGAGGTCGGGCTTGTCGAAGCCCATGCCGAGGGCGCTCGTGGCCACCAGGGCCTTCACCTCGTTGTTCTTGAGGGCGGCCTCCGCGGCCTCGCGGTCGGCAGGGTCCGTGCGCCCGGTGTAGGCGCGGACCGCGTGTCCGTTCTCCCGGAGCAGGCGGGCGGTATCCTCCGCGGCGGAGACCGTGAGGGCGTAGATGATGCCGCTCCCCGGCAGGTCCGAGAGGTGGGTGAGGAGCCAGGCCAGACGCGACCGCGGACTCGGCAGCCGCAGCACCCCGAGCCGCAGGGACTTCCTGGCGAGCTCCCCGCGCAGCGTGAAGACGTCCGTGCCGCCCGCGCCCAGCTGCTCCTCGACGTCCTTCACCACGCGCGAGTTGGCGGTCGCCGTCGTGGCCAGCACGGGCACCCCGGCGGGCAGGCCCATGATCAGCTCGCGCAGGCGACGGTAGTCCGGCCGGAAGTCGTGCCCCCAGTCGGAGATGCAGTGGGCCTCGTCGATCACGAGCAGGCCCGTCCGCCGCATGAGCTCCGGCAGGTGCTGCTCACGGAAGGACGGGTTGTTGAGGCGCTCGGGTGAGACGAGGAGGACATCCACCTCGTTGGCCTGCAGCTTCGCGGTGATGTCCTGCCACTCGGTCTGGTTGGCCGAGTTGATGGCCTCGGCCCGGACTCCGGCCCTGGCCGCGGCCGCGACCTGGTCCCGCATGAGCGCGAGCAGCGGCGAGACGATCAGGGTGGGGCCCGCACCGCGTGCACGCAGGAGCAGGCTCGCAACGAAGTACACCGCCGATTTGCCCCACCCGGTGCGCTGGACCACCAGCGCGCGCCGGCCGCCCTCCACGAGGGCCTCGATGGCCTCGAACTGTCCCTCGTGGAACCGGGCGTCCGGCGACCCGACGAGGGTGGTCAGGATTTCGGTGGCTTGCTCGTTCAGCGTGGTGGTCGGCGACATCTTCCCAGTATCCCAGCCGCCTCCCCCACTCACCGTGCGGCAACCGCTATGTGCGCAACCGGCGCCACGGCCCCACCGATACACTTTCCAACGTGACTACAACCTTCGATCTCTCTGCATCCTTCAAGGCCTACGACGTCCGCGGCATCGTCGGCGAGACCATCACCGTCGACTCGGTCCGGGCGGTAGGAGCAGCCTTCGTCGACTCGCTGGAGCTGGCCGGGGAGACCATCCTCGTCGGCGGAGACATGCGGCCGTCGTCGCCCGAGTTCTCGAAGGCGTTCGCCGAGGGTGCCACCCGCCGCGGGGGAAACGTGGTCTTCCTCGACCTCATCTCCACCGACGAGCTCTACTACGCCAGCGGCACCCTGAACGCGGCCGGCGTGACGTTCACCGCCAGCCACAATCCCGCCCAGTACAACGGCATGAAGATGACGCGCGCCGGCGCCGTCCCGGTGTCCTCGGAGACGGGCCTCAACGACGTGCAGGAGCGCGCCGAACGCTACCTCGCCGACGGCTCGATCCCCGCCGCCGCGGCGCAGGGTACCACCGGCGTGCGCGACGTCCTCGAGGAGTACTCGCGGTTCCTGCGCGCCCAGGTGGACCTCTCGTCGTCGCGCCCGCTCAAGATCGTGGTGGACGCCGGCAACGGCATGGCGGGCCTGACCACCCCCGCCGTCCTCGGCGACAAGATCCTGCCCGCCCTGCCGTTCGAGATCGTGCCCCTCTACTTCGAGCTCGACGGCTCGTTCCCCAACCACCCGGCCAACCCGCTCGAGCCGGAGAACCTCCGCGACCTGCAGGCGGCCGTCGTCGAGCACGGCGCGGACATCGGGATCGCGTTCGACGGCGACGCCGACCGCTGCTTCATCATCGACGAGCTCGGCGAACCCGTCTCACCGAGCGCCATCACCGCGATGGTCGCCCGCCGCGAGATCGCCCGCGCGCAGGCCGCCGGCGAGGCCGAACCCGTGATCATCCACAACCTCATCACCTCGCGCGCGGTGCCCGAACTGATCAGGCACGACGGCGGCCGTCCGGTCCGTACGCGCGTGGGCCACTCCTTCATCAAGGCCGTCATGGCGAAAGAGGGCGCCGTGTTCGGCGGCGAGCACTCCGCCCACTACTACTTCCGGGACTTCTGGAACGCGGACACGGGGATGCTCGCGGCGATGCACGTCCTCGCCGCCCTCGGCGAGCAGGACGGGCCGCTCTCTGAGCTGGGCCGCGAATACGAGCCCTACGTCTCCTCCGGCGAGGTCAATTCGAAGGTCGAGGACCTCCCGGCGTCCATCGCCCGGGCGCGCGCCGAGTTCGAGCAGGACGGCGTCGTCGTCGACGAGCTCGACGGCCTGACCTTCACGCCGGACCACGGGGACTGGTGGTTCAACCTGCGCGCCTCGAACACGGAGCCCTACCTGCGGCTCAACGCCGAGGCCGTGGACCTCGAGACCATGGAACGCATCCGCGACCGGGTGCTGGCCGTGATCCGGAGCTGACCGGGTGACTGGATCCTCCGAGACTCCCGCTGCCGTCCCGCAGCCTGCGGACCCGGCCGGGGACTCCTGGCGCGGCTCGGTGCCGGCCACGAGCGCCACGGACCTCGAGAACCTGCTCGGTACCGGGCTCGCGTCTGCCCAGGAGTCGCTGGCGCGCGACGGCGGGCTCCTGCCCTTCGCCCTGGTGGTGGAGAACGACGGCGCGGTGCGCCTGGTGGCGGTCACTCCGGCCGATGCGGCGGACGGCGGCGACTTCGATGCCGACGGCATGATCAGCGACCTCACCGAACTCCTGCGCCAGCACCGCGACGAGTTCCGCGCCGCGGCGATCGTCTGTGACATCACCCTGCTGGACGAGGACTCCGACGCGATCCACGTCGCCGCCGAGCATCAGGACGGCTCGGTGTTCGCCGCGGTGCTGCCCTACGGCAACGGTCCGGGGACGAACGGGCTGGAGTTCGGCGAGCTGTCGGCCGACACCAGCGAACCCGCCGTCTGGGTGGATCGGACCGAGCCGGTGGTATGAGGATCAATGCCTTCGCGGACGTCAGCCTTCGCGCGATGATGGTGCTCGCGGCCGCCGCGGACGGCGAACTGCTCACCACCCAGAGCATCGCCGACGCCGTCGGCACCCCCTACAACCACGTGAGCAAGACGATGGCGAAGCTGCGCGAACTCGGCATGATCGACGTGGAACGCGGTCGTCACGGCGGCGCCCGGCTCAGCAGCGCCGGCCGCGCAGCCACCGTCGGCCGGCTGCTGCGGGCGCTGGACACCCGGACGGACCCGGCCGACTGCGTGACCGCCACGGGCGCCTGCCCGCTGGTGACCGAGTGCCGGCTCCGGGCCGCCCTGGGCAGGGCCCGTGAAGCGTTCTACCGGGAGCTCGACGACGTGGTGGTCGCCTCGCTGCCCACGTCCCGGCAGATGAGCCCTGTCTTCCAGGCCATCGGCCTGCGCCCCGACCTGTAAGCCGCTCCGGCGCGCCGAACCGCCTGCAGGATTTGCAACCGTTTTCTACGACGTGTAGTACTTGGAGCGTCAATACATGCATATCAGATGCAAGTATTCGTCGCCGAGGTCCGGCCGAATTCCCGGGCCACTATCTCAGGAGTCCATCATTCTCTCGGACAAGTCCTTCCCCGTCATCGAGGCAACCCTCCCACTGGTGGGGTCCCGCATAGGGGAGATCACGCCCAGGTTCTACGCCAGCCTCTTCGCAGCGCACCCGGAACTGATGGACGGTCTCTTCAGCCGCTCCAACCAGCGCAACGGCGACCAGCAGCAGGCCCTGGCCGGGAGCATCGCCGCTTTCGCCACGCACCTGGTGAACAACCCCGGAACGCTGCCGGAGACGGTGCTCGCCCGCATCGCGCACCGCCACACCTCCCTCGGAATCACCGAACCGCAGTACCAGGTGGTGTACGAACACCTCTTCGCGGCCATCGCCGACGACCTCGCCGACGTCATCACACCCGAGATCGCCGAAGCCTGGACCGAGGTCTACTGGCTGATGGCCGACGCGCTGGTCAAGCTGGAGAAAGGCCTCTACGCCGCACAGGCCAACACCACCATGTGGAGCCCGTGGAGGGTCGCCGCCAAGACCGCCGCCGGCACCGGCTCGCTGACCTTCGTCCTCGAACCGGCCGACGACACCCCCATCACCCCTGCCCTCCCGGGCCAGTACGTCAGCGTCAAGGTCACCCTCCCCGACGGCCTGCGCCAGGTCCGCCAGTACTCCCTCTCCGGCAACGCCGGCACCAGCCGTAGCTTCACCAGCAAGCTCGACGACGGCGGTGAGGTCTCCCCCGTGCTGCACAACCACGTCCGGGTCGGCGACATCCTCGAGATCTCGAACCCCTACGGGGAGATCACCCTCAAGGACAGCGACGACCCCGTGGTCCTGGCCTCGGCCGGCATCGGCTGCACGCCGTCGGCCTCGATCCTGCGGTCCCTCGCGGAGTCCGGCTCGGACCGCCAGGTGCTCGTCCTGCACGCGGAGAGCACGCTGGACAGCTGGGCGCTGCGTTCCCAGATGACCGACGACGTCGAGCGGCTCGACGGCGCCGAGCTTCAGCTCTGGCTCGAACAGCCTGAGGCGGATGCGAAGGAAGGGTTCATGACGCTGCGCGACGTGGATCTGCCGACCAACGCCTCGCTGTACCTGTGCGGTCCACTGCCGTTCATGAAGAGCATCCGCAACGAGGCCATCAACGCCGGCATCCCGGCGACCAGGATCCACTACGAGGTCTTCGGCCCGGACATCTGGCTCGCCGGCTGACAAGCCGATCGAGACCGACGACGGCGGCCCCGCACCTTCGAAGGTGCGGGGCCGCCGTCGTCGCCCTGCCGGTAGTCAGTGCGCCGACATGCGGTCCTTCAGGGCATCGAGTTCGGCCTGCAGCGCGTCCGGGAGCGAATCCCCGAACCTCGCGTACCACTCCTCGATGGAGGCGAGCTCGACGTCCCATTCCTCACGGTCGACGTGCACGGCGGACTCCAGCTCGGCCGGCGTCATGTCCAACCCCGTGAGGTCGAGCGCATCCCCGGTCGGGACGAAGCCGATGGGGGTCTCGACGGCGTCCGCCGTACCCTCCAGCCGCTCGATGACCCATTTCAGCACCCGCGAGTTGTCGCCGAAGCCGGGCCAGGCGAAGCCGCCGGACGCGGTGCGGCGGAACCAGTTGACGAGGAAGATCTTCGGCAGGCGCGCCTGGTCGGCTCCGGCGCTGAGGGTGAGCCAGTGGCGGAGGTAGTCGCCGGCGTCGTAGCCGATGAAGGGCAGCATGGCCATGGGGTCGCGGCGGACGCGGCCCACCTCGCCCGCGGCGGCGGCCGTGGTCTCCGACGACAGCGTCGACCCCATGAAGATGCCGTTCGCCCAGCTGCGGGACTGCGTGACGAGGGGGACCGTCGTCTTGCGGCGTCCGCCGAAGAGGATGGCCGAGAGCTCGACGCCGTCCGGCCGGTTGAACTCTTCGGCGAGCATGTCGATCTGGTCGATCGGCGTGCAGAACCTGGCATTCGGGTGCGCCGCGGTGTGCTCCATGTCCGGCGTCCAGTCGCGGCCCTGCCAGTCCGTGAGGTGGGCCGGCACCTCCTCGGTCATGCCCTCCCACCAGACGCCGCCGTCGTCGGTGAGGGCGACGTTCGTGAAGACCGAGTTGCCCTTGGCGATGGCGCGCATCGCATTCGGGTTGGTGTGCCAGCCGGTGCCGGGCGCGACGCCGAAGAGTCCCGCCTCGGGATTGACCGCCCGCAGTTCGCCCTCCTTCCCGAAGCGCATCCAGGTGATGTCGTCGCCCAGCGTCTCGACCTTCCAGCCGTCGATCGTGGGGTCGAGCAGTGCGAGGTTCGTCTTGCCGCACGCCGAGGGGAACGCCGCGGAGAGGTAGTAGGTCCGGTCCTGGGGCGAAGTGAGCTTGAGGATCAGCATGTGCTCGGCCAGCCAGCCCTCCTCGCGCGCCATGACGGATGCGATCCGCAGCGCGTAGCACTTCTTGCCGAGCAGGGCGTTGCCGCCGTAGCCGGAGCCGTAGGACCAGATGGAGCGCTCCTCGGGGAAGTGGACGATCCACTTCTCCTCGTTGCAGGGCCACGGGACGTCGGCCTCGCCGTCGGCGAGAGGTGCGCCGAGTGAGTGGAGGGCCGGCACGAACGCGGCGTCGAGTTCGGTCATGCGGTCCAGGACGGGGGTGCCGATCGTCGCCATGATGCGCATCGACGTGACCACGTAGGCACTGTCGGTGATCTCGACGCCGAACTTGGGGTCCTCGGCGTCGAGGTGGCCCATGACGAACGGGATGACGTACATGGTGCGGCCGCGCATGGCACCGGAGAACAGGCCGGTGAGTTTCGCCTTCATCTCCGCCGGGTCCATCCAGTTGTTCGTGAAGCCCGCCTCGCGTTCGTCGGCGGAGCAGATGAACGTCTGCTCCTCCACCCGGGCCACGTCTCTGGGGTCCGAGAAAGCCGCAAAGGAATTGGGGAACGTCTCCGGGTTGAGCCGGACGAACGTCCCGCTCTCGACCAGTTCGTCCGAGAGACGCCGGTTCTCCGCCTCCGAACCGTCCACCCAGACGACGTCGGCGGGCTGCGTCAGCAGCCGCACCTCCTCGACCCACGCGAGCAGGGGCTTGTGGGTGGTCGGCGCAGTGGGGGGTGTGTCAACCGTGAGCTGTCGTACGGGATCGCCCATTACTCTTCCCTTCGTTGGGTGCATGGTGTCTACCGATGCTAGGGGCGGGATATTTCACGCAAGGGCCCGATCGAGGAAGCACACACCCAGGCCGTGGTGTCTTCCGCGTCAACGAGCCGATGTCCAGCGCTTACGTTACGCCCTGGTGTGATGAAGGTCACCTAGACCGGTCTACCGCGCGTGGAGCGGACTGGCTGATTAGGCGCCGCAGACAATCCACGCTAGAGTTATTTACGGCCAAACGGCCGGTTTGTGGGACTCATTCGCAGTGCGGATCGACGGACCACAGATGCGTGCGTAGCTCAACGGATAGAGCATCTGACTACGGATCAGAAGGTTGGGGGTTCGAATCCCTTCGCGCGCACCACGGTTCATGCAGACCACGAAAGGCCCCGGCTCCGGTCGGGGCCTTTTGCATGCGGGTTGCTCCCCACCGGGGTGGATGCAAGGCTCGACCCATGAGCGAACCCCAGAGCATCGATGTCATCGTGATCGGCGCCGGCGCTGTCGGTGAGAATGTGGCGGGACGAGTGGTCGAGAGGGGTCTCTCGGCGGTGCTCGTCGAATCCGACCTCATCGGGGGTGAATGCTCCTACTGGGCGTGTATGCCGTCCAAGGCCCTCCTCCGTCCTGGCACCGTCCTCAACGCGGCGCGGGGCGTGGCCGGTGCGCGGGAAGCAGTCACGGGTGCGCTCGACCCGGAGCAGGTGCTCGAGCGCCGCACCTCCTTCACCTCCGGCTGGGACGACTCCTCACAGGAGGAATGGGTCACCTCGACGGGCATCACCCTGGAACGGGGCTGGGCGAAGCTCACCGGTGAACGCGAAGTCGCCATCAGCCACGATGACGGATCCGAGACCATCTACCGCGCGAATCACGCCGTCGTGCTCGCCACGGGCTCGACGCCGACCGCCCCGCCCATCGACGGGCTCGCCGACCTCGACTACTGGACCACCCGCGAGGCGACGTCGGCGAAGGAGATCCCCGCAAGCCTCGCCGTCCTCGGCGGCGGCGTGGCCGGCGTCGAACTGGCGCAGGCCTATGCGCGACTCGGCGCCGAGGTCACCGTCATCGCCCGCAGCGGGATCCTCGGCAACTACCCGAAGGAAGCCTCGGACCTCGTGCTCGACGCCCTCCGCGGTGAAGGACTCATCGTCCTGACGGACACGGCGACGAACTCCGTGCGTCAGGAGGACGGCGGATTCGTGCTCGACGTCGGCAACGGCCGGACCGTCACGGCGGAGAAGCTGCTCGTCTCGACCGGACGGCACCCGAACACCTCCGGCCTCGGCCTCGAGAGCGTCGGCCTGGACCCGAAGAAGCTGACCCGGGACGCCACCGGGCGCGTCCCCGACACCGGCGGCTGGCTGTACGCCGTCGGTGACGCGGGCGGCGTGGTCCAGCTGACGCACCAGGGCAAGTACGAGGCACGCACGACCGGTGACGCCATTGCGGCTCGCGCACAGGGCACCCTCGGCGACTCCGCCGAGGACTGGAGCGCCTACGCAGCGACGGCGGACCGGGGTGCCGTCCCCCAGGTGGTGTTCACCGACCCGGAGATCGCCATGGTGGGCCGCACCCTCGACCAGGCGCGGAAGGACGGCGTCGACGCCTCCGAGACATCCCTCGAGATCGCCGTCGCCGGGTCCGCCCTGCACTCCGACGGATACAAGGGCTGGGCGCAGATGGTCGTCGACGAGGACCGGAAAGTCGTCGTGGGCGTCACCTTCGCCGGGCCCGAGGTGTCCGAGATGCTGCACGCCGCGACGATCGCCATCGTCGGGGAGGTACCCCTCGACCGCCTGTGGCATGCAGTGCCCGCCTACCCCACCGTCAGCGAGGTCTGGCTGCGCCTGCTCGAGAAGTACGGGCTGTAACCGGCCGGGTCGCGTCAGCGGAGGGTGGAGGCCCGGCGCACCACGAAGTCCGTGACGTCGGCGTCGCGCCCGTCGAGCTCCGCCCAGGAGCCGTCGAACGTCATGACGGTGAGCCCCGACGTCGGGTAGTCCGTCGCGAGGTCCATGACGGCGTGCTCGCTGGAGCGGACGGACGCCAGGCGCATCGCCAGGTCCTGGACGCCGGGGTTGTGCGCGATCACGAGCAGGCTCGTCACGGTCTGCGGCACGTGGTTGATGAGGGCGAGCATCTCCGAGGGACGGGCCGCGTAGAGCTCGTCCTCCAGCTTGGGGGTGGGCGCCTTGTCCCCCAGCTCCTTGCAGACCCAGGTGCAGGTCTGGCGGGTGCGCAGGGCCGTCGAGACGAGGATGAAGTCCGGGACGGCGTCGTGCTCAAGCATCCAGCGCCCCACGAGCGGAGCGTCGGCGTGGCCGCGCGAACTGAGCGACCGTTCGTGGTCGGGCACTCCCTCCTGGAACTCGGCCTTTGCGTGGCGCAGCAGCATGAGTCGCTTCAGGTGGTGGGAGGCCATCCTCGCAGTCTAGGGCTTCCCCGGCGTGCCCAGCAGCCTAGATGGAGTACTCGGGAGCAGCCCAGACCACGACTTCGGGGTGGTCGTAGAAGCGGTAACCCTGACCGCGGACGGTGCGGACGGTGTTGGCCAGACGCCCGAGCTTCGACCGCAGCCGGCGGATGTGCACGTCGATGGTGCGCTCGTTCGGCACTTCCTCGGCGTTCCGCCACAGACCGCTGAGGAGTTCCTCCCGGCCCACCGTGCGGGTCGCGTTCTCCACGAGGTAGTTCAGGAGCTCGAACTCCTTGAACGTGAGGTTCAGCGTCTCGCCGTCGAGGTGGACCTCGCGCCGCGACAGGTCGATGAGCACTCCCGTGGGCCGGGACTGCTGTGCCCGGGACGGTGCGGGTGCGGCCTCGGGGCGGGCGCGGCGGGCGACGGTCGGATCGCCGAGGGCGGCACGGACGACGTCGATATCCGATCCGGGGGCATCCGCCGGGGCGAGGGCGACGGCCGCGTGGCTCTCGGCGGTCGGCACGAGCGAGCGCACATAGGCTCGCACGTCCTGGGCCAGTTTGGTGAAGGTGGTGCCTGCCGCTGCGGCGGTGGCCTCGTCGAGTGCGACGTAGAGCACGAAGCCCCGCGCGGTCGTGTCGCCGGTGACCGCCTGCGGGCCCGGGACGCCATTGGGCGCCACGACGGGGACGGGCGCCGTCATGGCCGGACCGATGTCTCCGCCGGGTACGGCCTGGAGACGGGACGGGGAGGCCGGGGGCTGCTGCGCGTGGCCGGGAAGGGCGTGCCCGAAGGACGGGCGCGCCTGGCGGCTCTGGGGCGAGCGGAGGGAGATATGGACGTAACCCGGATTTACTGACATGGAACCAACCTCGTGAAGTGTGCCGTCATCGCGGCTCGAATGCGGGATGTGCCCGGTCGGGATGAAGAGGATCGCCCGCCGTTGGGCTTGAAAGTGCGTAAAAGGGTTGGGGTGTAACCGTTACGCGTGCATTCGACGACAGCAGCGGCCGGGTCCGGACAGGACGTCCGGGGAGGAGACTGCGGCTGCACATGCGAGTGAAAGGGTGTTCACGTGACGAATTATTGCACGTAACAATTGGCTACGCGCAAGTAACAAAGGTCGATAGTCCAGCATGCGGACGCTTGACGCCGGAGACGGAACGCACTCGGAGGGGACGCGGTGCGCGAGCTCAGCGCAATGCGTCCACGCTACATACCGGATACGAGAAAATTCGTCCATCTTCGAGTACCTGAAAGTGTCGGCGGCAGAGTAGGCCGACCCGTCAAGAGACGAAGCGGCAGGAACGTCGGTCCTAGCCGACGACGCCGTAGAGACGGTCTCCGGCGTCACCGAGCCCCGGGACGATGTACGACTTCTCGTTGAGCCGCTCGTCGATCGACGCCAGGACGATCGTGACGTTGCGGCCCTCGAGCTCCTCCTGCAGCGTGGCGAGGCCCTCGGGCGCGGCGAGGAGGCAGATGCAGGTGATGTCCGCGGCCCCCCGGGCGAAGAGGAACTTGATGGCCTCGCGGAGCGTGCCGCCCGTAGCGAGCATCGGGTCGAGCACGAAGACCTGACGTCCGGTGAGGTCGTCCGGCAGCCGCTCGGCGTAGGTGATGGCCTCGAGGGTCTCTTCGTTGCGGGCCATCCCGAGGAAACCCACCTCGGCCGTCGGCACGAGCCGCGTCATGCCCTCGAGCATCCCGAGGCCGGCGCGGAGGATGGGGACCACAAGGGGGGTGGGCTTCACGAGCCCGACGCCTTCGGTCTTCGTGACGGGCGTCTCGATGGACACGGTCTCCACACGGACGTCACGCGTGGCCTCGTAGGCCAGCAGGGTGACGAGTTCCTCGGTGAGGAGCCGGAACACCGGCGACGACGTGTCCTTGTCCCGGAGAACCGTGAGTTTGTGGGCTACCAGGGGGTGGTCGACTACCAGTACACGCATGTCTCAAAAGTACCATTGGAGCCATGTCCCCCTCCCTCCTCCCCGTCCTCCCCGAGCACCGGGCGTGGATGGGACTGGCTCTGGAGGCAGCCGCACTGACGAGGGCGAGCGCGGACGTGCCGATCGGCGCCGTCGTCGTCGGACCCAACGGCGGGGTGCTCGGCACGGGCCGGAACCAGCGCGAGGAGCTCGGGGATCCGACGGCCCACGCCGAGGTGCAGGCCATCCGTGCTGCCTCCGCACGCCTCGGCGGATGGCGGCTCGACGGCTGCACCCTGGTGGTGACGCTCGAGCCGTGCGCCATGTGCGCCGGCGCCTCCGTGCTGGCGCGCATCCCCCGCGTGGTGTTCGGAGCATGGGACGAGAAGGCAGGGGCCTCGGGCTCGGTGTTCGACGTGCTGCGCGAGCGCCGGCTGAACCACTGGACCGAGGTCTTCGCGGGGGTCCGCGAGGAGGAGTGCGCCCTGCTCCTCACGAAGTTCTTCACGGCCCAGCGGTCCGGTTCCGGCCCGACGTGATGGCAAGGGGTGACAGTGCGTAGGCTGATGAAATCCGCAGCATCCCCTTCGAAGGAGTAGACGTGGCAGATCAGCAGGACGGCTTGAAGGAAGTACAGGACATTCTCGGCAAGGCTCACATCGCGATCCTTACCACGGTGAGTCTCGACGGACAGCTCGTGAGCAGGCCCCTCGCGCTCCAGGCGAAGGACTTCGACGGCGACCTCTGGTTCTTCACGGAGGACCCCTCCCCCAAGGCCGACGAGATCCGTGCCAACCCCCAGGTCAACGTCTCAGCGAGCACGGGCAAGGGCTACGTCTCGATCGCGGGCACCGCGACCCTGACGAAGGACCAGGCGAAGATCGACGAGCTGTGGGGACCGTCGGTGTCCGCGTGGTTCGAGAACGGTCGTGAGGATCCCGCCGTCGCCCTCATCCACGTCGACGCCGATACCGCCGAGTACTGGTCCATGGACGCGCCGCGCGTCGTCTCCGCCGTGAAGATGGTCAAGGGCCTCGTGACGGGCACCAAGCCCGACGTCGGCAGGAACGACGTCGTCGAGCTCCCCTAGCTGTTCTGCCCAGGCCGTTTTGGGTCTGGGGCGCCGGACCCGGTAACGTAGTGGCGTTGGTGACGTGTCCGAGCGGCCGAAGGTGCAACACTCGAAATGTTGTTTGGTGTAAAAGCCAACGTGGGTTCAAATCCCACCGTCACCGCCACTGAAAACCCCCGGGAAACTGGGGGTTTTCTGCATTCTCGGGGTGCTCGTGGTGCATCCGTGGTGCATATCTCGAAGAGTCGTGCCGCATCGAGGTGCTCCGGTGCGAGCTCCCCCCGCGAATGCCCGCCGCATCATGTCGTCTCCGCATCAGCCCACCCGACCGCGCTTTGATTGGCGGCAGCTTTGATTGGCGGCAGCTTGATCTCGGCCAGGCTTTTCACCTCGGGTGAGGTTTCACGGCCTAGCTGCTCGTCGAGGGTGACCTTCAACCGCGCAGCTGAAACCACGACCCAGAGGTATTGCGCGCTAGTTACCCTCCGAAGCTACAACTACGTGGTTGGTGAACTCGATGGTGAGCTGGTTCAGGTCTGTTGCCAAACCCCGGGCGGGCAAGCGTGGATGCACAGCGCAGGCTAATTCACCTCTCTGTCGTCGGAATGGGCCGGAACCGGCTTGAATGGCCAGATGAACCCAACCACTTGGGACAGCCTTGTCGTCGAGACCCAGTTCGCCACAGAGCTGACCCTGACCGGGCTTCGGAGGCTCTGCTCCGTCCCTACAGACCCTGCACTGGTGCAGTGGGGCAGCAAAGACTCGAATTACGCACTTCACGTCGGGATGTACTCGTACTCGTCCGGCCTCGAACGCCTGTGCAAGCTGGCTATCGCTTGTAACGGGTACGCGGCCGACGGGGAGTTCCCCAAACTCCGCAGCTACTCGCACAAGATTGGGGACCTGCTCGATGCCGTTGAAGGGTTAACGCCGGCAGGCCCTGGTGCCTCGATGCGTAGGGCGAAGTACCTGGTCCGACCCTCGGATGACCTCGACCCCGACCTTACGAACATGGTCGACCGGTTCGCCAACGGAGCTGGACGGTACGAGCACCTCGACTCGCTGTGGAACGACGACGCCAAGGTCAACACCTACAACGAGTGGTCTGCACTTGCTACAAGGGCTTCCGTCTCCGAGGAAGTGCGCAGGCTGATCTCGGTCAAGGAGGCAATGGCGAAGGTAATCGGATCGGAACTGATCGATGACGGGCTCGAATGTACGGCGGTAAGTGTGATGAAGGACTTGGAGATTCCGACATACGAACCCTCGATCGGCATGGTGCTGAGCCTTTTCCGGAAGGTCCGGTGGGTGTCAACAATCCTTGATGTTGCTACCTACTACACAAGTGAGGATCTCCCGCTCCTAGGCGAGGTCGTCTCACGGCACTTCATCCACTCGTCTGCGAAATTTTTCAACTACCACATCACCAGAATCGGCGATGATCTCATCGTCGAGGAGGAGCTAAAAGCGGCGTGCAAGCGTATTCGCATACGCGAGGCGGAACCGGATGACGAAGAGTCCGATGGGATTGGGGCCGAGGAGTGACGCGCCCCCACAGCGCAGACCCTTGTCTTGGTGATACTTGGTTGTCGATGCCTTCCCCTACTGAGCTGATTGTCGGCGATGGTGTTTTCTTGCGTGGTTGGTGATGACGCTTTCAGCGGTACTGAGCGTCCATCCCAGTCCTGGAGCTTGCAAAAGGTAGAGGCGGCCTGACTGCCGGGGTGCCTTCACGATTCGCGGCCGAGGTCCGCTTCTTGCGCGCGAGCATCTTCGTTAGGACTGCCTTGTCGAGGTTGGTGGTGGCCGTCTCGGTAATTCCCTTGTAAGACCGGTAGCTCGGTTCGGTGACTCCGGCGAGGCCGGCGGCGAGGTTCTGCTTCTGTGCGGTGGTGGCCTTGACGACGCTGAATCCTGTAGTACCCGGTGTTCAGCCTTCGTTGCTCGATGGCTGATGATCATCGCCCTCCACGAGAGGTCGACAAAACATACTTTTCCGTTGCCGCCGGTTAGTATCCAATGTGCTGGGCAATGTTGACGGCACGAACTATGACTGGGGGGTCAGTGACAACCGAGCAGGTCCTTCCGCCGGATCCGCATCTCATGGAGTCCATGCGCGCCGTCGGCTACACGCTTCAGACGGCCGTTGCTGACCTCATCGACAACTCGATATCCGCAGAAGCCACCAACGTCGACATATTCTTCGGCGATCAACCTGATCCGTACGTTGCCTTGGTCGACGACGGCGAGGGAATGACAGCTGAGCATGCCATCGAGGCGATGCGCTTGGCTGGTGCCAGCCCGATGAGGTCGAGAAATCCCAAGGACCTTGGACGCTTCGGTCTTGGACTGAAAACGGCATCGTTGTCGCAGTGCCGGGACTTGGTCGTCGTTTCGAAGCGCGACGGCGTCCTGTGCGGCTTCGAGTGGGACATCGATCACATGATCGAAAAGCAGACTTGGAGTCTGCTCGTCCTTGCCGAGGACGAGCTGCAGGAGCTTCCCCGATTCAGCGAATTGGACGGGCGCACTTCGGGGACACTCGTCATCTGGCGAAACCTCGACAGGCTCGAAGCGACCGTCGGCGATCTCAGCTCGTCGTTCGATGCCGCGATGATGGATGTCAAAAATCACTTGGCCCTTGTGTTCCACAGATTTCTTGCCGGCGAACACGGTCAACGCCTCAAGATCTCGCTGAATCGCGTCCCCGTGCAAGGCTCCGACCCCTTCTTGGAGTCCCATAAGGCCACTCAGATCGGACCATCGGAGTCCTTCTCCGTCGATGGGGAGCGGATCGACGTCCAGCCGTACACGCTGCCGCATCTGAGCCGGATGACGACAGTGGAGAGGAAACGGGCCCAAGTCGCCGGCCGCGTGCGCGACAGCCAGGGCTTCTACATCTACCGCGGGCGACGCTTGGTCATCTGGGGTACGTGGTTCCGTATAGCTCCCAAGGATGACATGGGAAAACTTGCCAGGGTCAAGGTGGATATTCCGAATACGCTGGATCATCTGTGGTCCTTGGACATCAAGAAAGCCTCAGCGACACCACCACCCCAGATCCGGGAGAATCTTCGCCGGATCGCCGGTCGAATAGTGGAACCGAGCAAACGTGTGCACCTCTATCGGGGCCGCATCGTCCAGGAACAGTCACGTACAAGTCCTGTGTGGAATGTCGTCGATGACCGGGGCACCTTCAGATACGAGATCAATCGACAGCATCCAGCACTGGAGATGCTGGCCGAGCAGATGAGCCCCGACGATGTGGCGCAGATGACCGCAGTGCTTTCGCTGCTGGAGTCAACCTTCCCCGTCGAGGACGCATACAACAGGCTCGGCCAGGACGAGAGCCACTCGCCACTTCAACCACCTGATCGGGAGCTCGAGGACATGGCCTCGGCGCTCTGGAAGGCCCACAAAGCCGGCGGAGGTGGTTCTGAGCAGTTCGTAGCCGCCATGGCTTCGATCGAACCTTTCGCTCTCATTCCCGCGCCCACCGAACTTCTTTGGAAGGTAATCAATGACTAGTCAGGCCGCCTCGGACCCCAGTGTCATCCGTTCTCAGACGGAAAAACTTGAGACAGTCGTCAGTGCTCTCCTGAGCAAGGACACCTACAGCGAGGCCCACCTCCGGGACCAGCTGGTAGCTTTCCGACCGGTCGTGGCGCCGGATGTGTCCGACGACGACATAACAGCAGTCCACCGGCGGCTCGTGCGCAAATTGAGCATCGATGTCGAGATGGGGGTTGGAATCACGGACAAGGACTTCAAGTCCTGGCTGCCGGAGAAGAGACACGACATCGAGTGGACCCGCTGGCTGACCTACAAGCAGTGGCTGCGCAACAGCAATCGTTCTCCGCGGGTCCTCGAGAAGATGGAGGAATTCACTGACATCATCCTCGACTACGTCGGGGACCCAACGCTTCCGGGGCCTTGGGACCGCAAAGGCCTGATCATTGGAGACGTGCAGTCCGGCAAGACACAAACATACTTGGGGCTGCTCAACAAGGCAGCGGACGCCGGTTACCGATTGATCGTGCTTCTGGCCGGTAACACGGAGTATCTGCGCCAACAGACACAGATACGCGTCGACGAGGGATTCCTGGGAAAGGACTCCAGCAGGAACATCTCCCGCCTGGGCACCGGTATGCCCGCAGCAGACAGGTACGTGGGGGTCGGACGGCTGAACAAACAACTGACCTACGCGACGGGAATGACGACCGTCGTCCAGGACTTCCTCCAAGCTAGCCGGGATGCGACCAGCATCACCGTTTCCTCGGATTCTCCGAATCCGTTCATCTTCGTCATCAAGAAGAACGTCCACGTCCTCAAGGCGCTCATTGACTGGACCCACGAACAACCCAAGTCGCATGGCAAGATCGATCTCCCGCTCCTCCTGGTCGACGACGAGTCGGACTACGCGTCCGTCAACACGGGCAAGGAGGACGACCCCACCCAGACGAACTTCCTCATCCGACAGCTCCTCAGCAAGTATTCGCGGAACTCCTACGTAGCCATCACCGCGACTCCCTTCGCGAACATCCTCATCGATCATGAAGCCGAGACCGAGAAGGAGGGCGAGACCCACAAGGACCTCTTTCCCAAGGACTTCATCTACGGCCTCGAAGCGCCGAGCAACTACGTCGGGGCCGTGGCCACGTTTGGCACAGAGGATGACGTGAACACCGACAAGGTGATCGATCTGCACGACGTCGAGGCTCTACTGCCCTTGAAGCACAAGCAGACCTGGTTGGGCCCCCGTTAGCAGTCCAGCGTCTATGCGATAGCTAATTGGTTGTCTTGCGTCCAGTTTTCCCAATAGCGGTTCGGCGTCATGCCGTCTAGGGATCCGTGGGGCCGTTCATGATTATAGATAGCTTTCCACTCGTCGGCCAGATACT